>NZ_BAAANT010000018.1:0-136236 GCF_039529945.1 Kitasatospora kazusensis
AGCAGGACCTGCACGAGATCTACGAGGGCGAGGTCCGCTACGCCCGGGACGCGTTCGAGGGTCTGCGGCTGATGGACGCGCTGATCGCGGTCAAGCGGGGGGTGCCGGGTGCGGTGCTGCCGGAGCTGAAGCAGCGCCGGCACGCCCGGGTCGAGGTCGCGGAGGTCGAGGAGGAGAACCTCGGGCAGATCCGCTCCGACGTCTCGGTGGCGAACCGGGTGCCGGAGCCGCCGTTCTGGGGTGACCGGATCGTCAAGGGAATCCCGTTCGCGGACTACTCGTCCTGGCTGGACGAGGACGCGCTGTTCAAGGGCCAGTGGGGTCTGAAGGCGGCGCGGGCCGGTGACGGGCCGTCGTACGAGGAGCTGGTGGAGACGGAGGGGCGGCCGCGGCTGCGGATGTGGCTGGACCGGCTGCAGACCGAGGGGTGGCTGGAGGCCGCGGTGGTCTACGGGTACTACCCGGCCGCGTCCAAGGGCGACGACCTGATCGTCTACGGCGAGGACGGCGCCGAGCGGACCCGCTTCACCTTCCCGCGCCAGCGCCGCGGCCGGCGGCTGTGCCTGGCGGACTTCTTCCGTCCGGAGGAGAGCGGCGAGCGGGACGTGCTGGGCCTCCAGGTCGTGACGATGGGCAACCGGATCTCGGAGGCCGCCAACGAGCTGTTCCAGGCGGACGCCTACCGCGACTACCTGGAGCTGCACGGCCTGTCCGTCCAGCTGGCGGAGGCTCTGGCGGAGTTCTGGCACGCCCGGGTCCGTTACGAGCTGGGCTTCGGCGACGAGGACCCGCAGGACGTCCGCGACATGTTCGCCCTCAAGTACCGGGGTGCGCGGTTCTCGCTCGGCTACGGCGCCTGCCCGGAGCTGGAGGACCGCGCGAAGATCGCCGACCTGCTGAAGCCGGAGCGGATCGGGGTGGTGCTGTCGGAGGAGTTCCAGCTGCACCCGGAGCAGTCCACCGACGCCATCGTGATCCACCACCCCGAGGCGAAGTACTTCAACGCCAGGTAATCCGACCGCCGCGCTGCGTTCGTCTCTTTCCGGCCGCGCAGGCGTATTCTGGATGATCCCTCACGGGCCGGTCCGCTGACCAGCGGGCCGGCCCGTGCCGTCCCCGGGCGCGCTCCAACGGGAAGGACCCACCAGTATGACGACCATCTCGACCCCCTCCGGCAGCCTCGACCGCTCCGGGGGCGACGGCCTGCAGGCGGTGCTGCTCGACATGGACGGCACACTGGTCGACACCGAGAACCTCTGGTGGCAGGCGGAGGTCACGCTCTTCGCGGAGCTGGGCCACCGGCTGACCGAGGCGGACCGGGCCCACGTGGTCGGCGGCCCGATGAGCCGGGTGCTCGACTACCTGATCGCCACCACCGGGGTCACGCTCAGTGCGGCCGAGCTGACCGTCCTGATCAACCAGCGCTTCGTCGACCTGCTGGCGGGCGGCGTGCCGCTGATGCCGGGCGCCGAGCGGCTGCTCAACACGCTCGGCGCGCACGGCATCCCGGCGGCCCTGGTCTCCGCCTCGCACCGCGCGATCATCGACATCGTGCTGCAGAGCCTGGGCGCCCAGCACTTCGCCTTCACAGTGGCCGGCGACGAGGTGGCCCGCACCAAGCCGCACCCGGACCCGTACCTGTACGCCGCCGCCCGCTTCGGTGCCGAGCCCGGCCGCTGCGTGGTGGTCGAGGATGCCCCGACGGGCGTGCTCTCCGCCGAGGCGGCCGGCTGCCCGGTGATCGCGGTGCCGTCCGTCGCACCGATCGAGCCGGGCCCGGGACGCACCGTGCTGGCCTCGCTGGAACTCCTCGATCTCGACCTGCTGCACGCGGTGGTCGCGGCCCACGTGTGAGATTGCTCTCTTTCTCCCGGCCCGCCGCATCCGCGCTGCGGCGTGGCGGCCACTGGTTGTGCACGGCATAGGGGAGAAATCGGGCATTGGCTGACAAGTCATCGGCCTGCTCAGGTCGATGTCCCGTCAGGCCGTCCGATGGGGTACTACTGGATGATTTTCGTCCGTGCCCGATGTGGCACGCTACATCCGATCAGTCCCCCCACGGCTGCATTCGACCCCTCGCACCGCCGCCCTCCGCAGGGTGATCCCTCCGGCCCGGCCCGGCGGTGCGGTCGTACGGACCCCGCGACGACGTCGTACCCCGACGGCGCCGCGGCAGCCACCGGCTCCACCGCCGGCCCGCATGGAGAAGGAACGTATTCCGCATGACTTCAGCCAAACGACTGGCCGTTCTCGGGTGCGCCGCCATGGTCGCCACCACGGCAGCGGGCTGCGCCTCCGCCTCCCGGGTCGTCGGCGGCGGTTCGAGCAGCGCGATCACCATGGGCACGGTCAATGTGACCAACGTGCTGGACCCGGCGGGCGCGTACGACGCGGGCTCCTGGCTGGTCCTCAACAACACGTTCCAGTCGCTGTTGCAGTTCCCCTCCGGTGCGACCGTCCCGCAGCCGGACGCCGCGCAGGCGTGCAGCTTCACCGGTGCCGACGCGACCACGTACGACTGCACGCTGCGCAGCGGCCTGAAGTTCTCCAACGGGCACCCGCTCACCGCCGCCGACGTCGTGTTCTCCGTGCAGCGGATGCAGAAGATCAACGACCCCAGCGGCCCTGCCGCGCTGCTGTCGACCATCAAGTCGGTCGAGGCCAAGAGCGACACCGAGGTGGTCTTCCACCTCAACACGCCGGACGCGGTGCTCCCCGCGAAGCTGGCCTCCGCCGCGGGCTCGATCGTGGACCATCAGGTCTTCCCGGCGGACAAGCTGCTCGCCAACGACAAGCTGGTCGGCTCCGGTCCGTACAAGATCGACTCGATCGAGAACATGACGGGCTCGGCCGGCCACGGCCCCGCGAAGATCGCGCTCTCCGCGAACAGCCACTACCAGGGCGACGACAAGCTCCAGAACAGCAAGTTCGTGGTGCGGTTCTTCAACCAGGCCGACGACCTCAAGACCGCCCTGGACAAGGGCGACATCGACCTGACGGACAACAACAGCCTCGACCCCACCGTCGCGACCCAGCTGAAGCAGGACCAGATCGCGGGCAACAGCAACGTCCAGGTCTCCGAGGGCGACAGCGCCGAGGTCAGCTTCGTGGTCTTCAACACCAAGGACCCCGTCACCGGCAACCCGGCCGTCCGCCGGGCGGTGGCCCAGCTGCTGGACCGCCAGGCCATCGTCCGCGACGTGTTCGCCCGCTCCGTGCAGCCGCTCTACTCGGTCGTCCCGGCCGGGATCGCCGGTCACAACACGGCGTTCTTCGACAAGTACGGCGAGCCGGACGTGTCGAAGGCGAAGCGGTTCCTGACCGACGCCAAGGTCTCGCTGCCGGTCAAGATGACGCTGACCTGGTCCCGCGCCCGCTCGGGCGAGACCGAGATGGCCACCATCAAGAAGCAGCTGGAGGCCTCCGGCCTGTTCCAGGTGACGGTCGTGCAGGAGCCGGACTGGGGCAAGTTCCAGGACGGCTGGAAGGCCGGCAGCTACCAGGCCTACGCCGCCCGCTGGGTCCCCGACTACGTCGACCCCGACGACTACATCACCCCGCTGGTGGTCGGCGGCGGCGCCTACCACAACGGCTGGGACAACCCGCAGATCAGCCAGGAGCTGGTGCCGCAGAGCATCAAGCAGACCGACCGCTCGGCCGGCGGCGCCTACGGGCAGATGCAGGACATCGTCGCGACCGAGGTGCCGCTGGTGCCGGTCTACCAGAACAAGGCGTTCTACGCCTCGCGCAGCGACATCACCGGCGTCGACTCCACCGTGGACAACTCCGGCATCTTCCGCTTCTGGGACATCGGCCGCAAGAACTAACTGCCGGCCAGCAGTACGAGGGGCGCGGGGGACCGCGCGGGACGGGAAGAGTGCGGCCGCCGCACCTTCCGCCCCGCACAGTCCCCCGCGCCCCTGCGCGTAGGGGTTGGCGGGAAGGGGCGCGTGGGGGCACCTCCCGGCCGAAGGCTGGGGGAGAACTGCGCGAATCCGGAAGGTACGGCGCCGCACGCACCCCCTCGCACAAGCCCCCCCGCGGAGCCTAGAGCGCTCCGGGCCGCACCAGCCCGCTCTCGTAGGCGTACACCGCGGCCTGGACGCGGTCCCGCAGCCGGAGCTTGGTGAGCACGTGCCCGACGTGGGTCTTCACCGTCGTCTCGCTGACGAACAGCTCTCCGGCGATCTCCGCGTTGGACAGCCCGCGCGCGACCAGCTTCAGCACCTCCAGCTCGCGCTCGGTCAGCGAGGCCAGCGCCTGCGGCGGGGTCTCGTCACCCGAGGGGAGTTTGGTGGCGTACATGTCCAGCAGACGGCGGGTGATGCTCGGGGCCAGCATCGCGGCGCCGTCCGCGACCACCCGGATCGCCTGCACCAGCTCCTCGGCCGGGACGTCCTTGAGCAGGAAGCCGCTGGCGCCCGCGCGCAGCGCCTCGACCACGTACTCGTCCAGGTCGAAGGTGGTCAGTACGAGCACCTTGGCCGGGCCGTCCCGCCCGGGGCCCGCGATCCGGCGGGTGGCCTCGACGCCGTCCATCCGGGGCATCCGGATGTCCATCAGCACCACGTCCGGCTGGAGCGCGCGGACCTGCTCCAGCGCCTGCTGCCCGTCCCCGGCCTCGCCGACCACCACCAGGTCGTGCTCGGCCTCCAGGATCATCCGGAAACCGGTGCGCAGCAGCGGCTGGTCGTCGACCAGCAGCACTCGGATCGTCACTTACGACTCCTTGTTCGTCGGCATCGGCTCATCGTGCGGTCCCGCCTGGACCGGCAGCGGGTACGGCGGGGGAGTGCCGCCGAACTCGGGGCAGCTGGCCTGGTGGTCGCACCAGTCGCAGAGCCGGTTGCGGGTGGCGGGGAAGTCGCCGGTGGTGACGGCCCGGGTGATGGTCTCCCAGAGGGCCGTCAGCTTGCGTTCGGTCGCCAGCAGGTCGGCCTCGTCCGGGTCGTAGGTGACGACGTCGCCGCCCCCGCCGAGGTAGACCAGCTGGAGCCGCTTGGGGACCACGCCCTTCCAGCGCCACACCACCAGGGCGTAGAACTTCATCTGGAACATGGCCTTGCCCTCGAAGTCCCGCCTGGGGGCCCGCCCGGTCTTGTAGTCGACCAGCCGCACGTCACCCGTCGGCGCGACGTCGACCCGGTCGATGTAGCCGCGCAGCAGCAGGCCGGACTCCACCACCGTCTCCACGTAGAGCTCGCGCTCCACGGGGTGCAGCCGGGTCGGGTCCTCCAGCTTGAACCACTGGTCGATCAGCTTCTCCGCGTCGCCGAGCCAGCCGGCCAGCGCGGCGCCGTCGGCGTCCGCAGGGCTGTGTTCGTCGTTCCCGCGGAACAACTCGCCGAGCTCCGGCCGCTCGCCGAGCAGCCGCTCCCACTGCGGACGCAGCAGGCTCAGCGCCCGCTCCGGGGTGCGTTCGGCGGCCGGGCTGTCGAAGAGCCGCTCCAGCACGGCGTGGACCAGCGTGCCGCGGGTCGCCGCCGCACTGGGCGGCTCGGGCAGGCGGTCGATCACCCGCAGCCGGTAGAGCAGCGGGCAGGTCATGAAGTCCCCCGCTCGGGAGGGGGACAGCCCCGTAGGCGCCGAGGCCGGCCGGGGCACGGCGGCGGTGGTCGGGCCGCTGTCGGTCTGGTGCATACCCCGAGCCTATGGCCCGCCACTGCCATCCCGCTGCCAGGGCCGCCCGCCGAGGGGCACGGATCGCGCTGACACCGGCGTTGAACGGGTATGACACCACCGGGGGCGCACGCGGATTTCACTTCGAGATCACGTAGCGTGGGCGGTCAGGCGGGGACGGATCGAGCGAAGGGGCCACGGTGAGTGACACCAGGGGGCAGCAGACCTCCGAGCAACCACCGGCGGGCGGTGCGCCGGCGCCCGGCGGCCAGGGGCGTCCGGAGCGGTCCGGCGGGATCCTGGTGGGGCGCCCGTTCGGCGTGCCGATCTACGTCACCCCGTCCTGGTTCGTGATCGCGGCGCTGATCACCTGGATCTTCGGCGGCCAGCTCACCGACGTCCTGCCCGAACTGGGCGGCACCCGCTACCTGGTCTCGCTGTCGTTCGCGATCGCCTTCTACGGCTCGGTGCTGGTCCACGAACTCGCCCACACCCTGGTAGCGCTCCGCTACAAGCTCGGGGTGCGGCGGATCCAGCTCCAGTTCTTCGGCGGCGTCTCCGAGATCGACAAGGAGGCGGAGACGCCGGGCCGGGAGTTCTGGCTCGCCTTCGTCGGACCGCTGCTCTCGCTGGTGCTCGGCGGCGTGTTCTACCTCGCGCTGCTCGCCGTCCGGCCCGACACCGTGCCGGGCGTGCTGCTGGCCGGGCTGATGGTCTCCAACCTGGTGGTCGCGGCGTTCAACCTGCTGCCCGGCCTGCCGCTGGACGGCGGGCGGATGCTGCGCGCCGTGGTCTGGGCCGTCACCGGCCGCCCGATGTCCGGCACCGTCGCCGCCGCCTGGGCCGGCCGCGGGCTGGCCCTCGTGGTGCTCTTCGGCCTGCCGATGCTCTCCGCGGCCCGGGGCGGCGCCAGCCGCAGCACCACCGACAGCCTGATCGACGGCGTGCTCTCGGCCGTCCTCGCGGTGATCATCTGGAACGGCGCGACCGGCAGCGTGCGCAACGCCCGGATGCGCGAGGCGCTCCCCGCCCTGCGGGTGCGGGAGCTGTGCCGCCGCGCCGTCCAGGTCGCCGCCGACACCCCGCTCGGCGAGGCGCTCCGCCAGGCCCGCGAGGCCGAGGCGGGGGCGATGGTGGTGGTGGACGGCCGCGGCGAGCCCATCGGCCTGGTCAAGGAGGCCGCCGTCACCGCCGTGCCCGAGCACCGCCGCCCGTGGGTCGCGGTCGGCGCGCTCGCCCGCGACCTCGAACCGGGCCTGCGGCTCGGCCTCGACCTGACCGGCGAGGAGCTGCTCGGGGCCCTGCGCCGGACCCCGGCGACCGAGTACCTGGTGCAGCGGCCGGACGGCTCGGTGTACGGGGTGCTGGCCCTGATGGACATCGAACGGCGGCTCAGCACCGCCGTCTCGGGGCGCCCGGCGCCCGGTTAACGATCAATCTGGTCGGCCGGACCCTCCGGTTCCCTTAGGATTGACCGCATGTCCGAACCGACCGGTGCCACCCGCCGACGCGGGCCCTTCCAGGTCGGGGACCAGGTCCAGCTGACCGACCCCAAGGGCCGCCACTACACGTTCACGCTCGAAACCGGGAAGCAGTTCCACACCCACAAGGGTGCCTTCCCGCACGACGAGCTGATCGGCGCTCCTGAGGGCACTGTCGTGCGCACCACGGGCAATGTCCCGTATCTCGCGCTGCGCCCCCTGCTCCCCGACTACGTCCTGTCCATGCCGCGCGGCGCCGCCGTGATCTACCCCAAGGACGCGGGGCAGATCCTGGCGATGGCCGACATCTTCGCCGGCGCCCGCGTGGTCGAGGCCGGCGTCGGCTCCGGCGCGCTCAGCACGTACCTGCTGCGCGCGGTCGGCGACACCGGCGTGCTCGCCTCGTACGAGCGCCGCCAGGACTTCGCCGACATCGCCCAGGGCAACGTCGAGCGCTACTTCGGCGGCCCGCACCCGGCCTGGAAGCTCACCGTCGGTGACCTCCAGGACAACCTGGTGGAGACGGACGTCGACCGCGTCATCCTCGACATGCTCGCCCCGTGGGAATGCCTGGACATCGCCTCCAAGGCGCTCGTCCCCGGCGGTCTGATCTGCTGCTACGTGGCCACCACCACCCAGCTGTCGCGGACGGTGGAGGCCCTGCGCGAGCACGGCACCTTCACCGAGCCGCAGTCCTGGGAGACCATGGTCCGCACCTGGCACGTCGAGGGCCTGGCAGTCCGCCCGGACCACCGGATGATCGGCCACACCGGCTTCCTGCTGACCTCGCGCCGGCTCGCGGACGGCGTCGAGCCGCCGCTGCGCCGCCGCCGGCCGGCCAAGGGCTCCTACGGCGAGGACTACGAGAACTCGCCCGAGCGCACCCTCGCCGAGCGCGCGGCCGCCCGTGCGGCGGCGCGTGAGGACGCGCCGGAGCTGGACTAGGCACTCGATCAGCCACGGACAGGGGCGCGGGGAACTGCGCGGAGCGGTAGGGCACACGTCGGTGCCTTCCGGTCTCGCGCAGTTCCCCGCGCCCCTGGTGGTTGGCCGGTCGCGTGCGTTCCCCCGGTGCTGTCGGACGTACCGCGATGTGGGACGATGCTGCCTCACATCACCCACCCTGGAGGGGACAGCGTTGGTGGAAGCTGCGGTCGAGACGGGGCAGAGCACGCCGATGACGGACGAGAAGCAGACACCCGCCCATGCCAGGCCCGCGCTCCGGCACTGGGCCCTGGTGGCCGCCGGCTGCGGAGCGGTGATCGCGGGCGCACTGGCGGTGAGCCCGGCACAGGGCAGTACCACCGCCAACGGGGCCGCCGGGCCGGTCGTACGGCCCGTCCCGGACGCAGACGCACCCGATCCGGCCAAGGCGGAACTGCCGCTCGACTGCGGGCCGTTCCCGGTCAAGGTGGCACTGCGGGCCAGCGCGAGCTTCGACGGCCGCGCCGTCACCGTGGCCGCCGCCCACTGCGCCGCCGACAACGGCACCCCGCCCGACGGCGCGTACCTGCTGGGCGCGGGCCCCGACGGACGGCCCGTGGTCCAGGCCACGCTGGTCCGGCCGGAGGAGGGCCTCACCCTCGCCGAGATGCGGCTGCGCAGCGACGGCACGATAACCGGCCGCGCCAAGGGCTACTCCAGCACCGACGTCCCGCACTGCTGCCCCGACCTGACGGTCAGCCTGACCTGGACCCCGCAGCACGGCCAGTGGACCCGCACCGAGACCAAGACCCCCCTCACCGGCATCTGACCGCCTCGCGCAGCAACCCCAAAAGGGGCGCGAGGAACTGCGCGAAAACGGAAGGCACACCGCCGCACCCTCCCGCCTCGCGCAGCCCCCGCGCCCCCGAAGAGCACGGGCCGGCCCGCACAGAGCGAGCCGGCCGCAGGTCACTCCGCGTCGGGCCCGAACACCTCGACCTTGTCCCGGACCCGCCGGACGTGGATGCAGTCGCCGGGGCACTCCTTCGCGGAGTCCACCACGTCCTGAAGCAGCGTCAGCGGCACCGGCACGGTGTCACCGGGCTGCTGGAGCAGCTCGTCGGACTCGCCGTCCCTCACGTACGCCAGGCCGTCGATGTCCAGTTCGAAGACCTCCGGGGCGTACTGCACGCAAATGCCGTCGCCGGTGCAGAGGTCCTGGTCGATCCAGACTTCGAGCTCCTCGCCCGCCACGGTCTCAGCCACGGTTTCGCCGGTTGCCGACATGTCCCCTGCCGTTTCTGTCCCAGGACGCCCTTCTTGGGGGCATTCCTGCCATTCGTACAACGATCCGACCGGTTTCCACGGTCACGATCAGGTATTGACCGCACCGACGATACCTCTGGTCCGCTTTGAGTGTTGAACGGTGGGTATCTCATGGGCAGAGGGGAAGCATGCAAGGGCGAAGATCGGACACGCCCGTTCCATCTTTCTGATCTAGGGGTTTACGAACGCCTGGGTCCAGGTAGGGTCTGGAAGCGTCCAGCTCCCCCCGGAGGAGGTGAGGACCGTGGCAGCCCACGATGACGACTACACCCGCAGCACCGGTAAGCCCGCGCGAGGTTCCGACGAGGCAGCTCAGCTCTCGTACCTCGAGCAGGAGATCGCCGTCCTGCGCCGCAAGCTCGCCGACTCGCCGCGCACCTCGAGAGTCCTCGAGGAGCGAGTCGTCGAGCTCCAGACCAGTCTGGCCGGCGTGACGGCTCAGAACGAACGGCTCGTCTCCACCCTGCGTGAGGCCCGCGACCAGATCGTGGCCCTCAAGGAGGAAGTGGACCGGCTCGCCCAGCCGCCGGCCGGATTCGGCACCTTCCTCAGCCAGAACGAGGACGGTACCGCCGACATCTTCACCGGCGGCCGCAAGCTCCGCGTCAACGTCAGCCCGAGTGTCGAACTCGACGAGCTGCGCCGCGGCCAGGAAGTGATGCTCAACGAGGCCCTCAACATCGTGGACGCGATGGCCTTCGAGAGCATCGGCGACATCGTCACCCTCAAGGAAGTCCTGGAGGACGGCGAGCGAGCCCTGGTCACCGGGCACACCGACGAGGAGCGGGTGGTCCGGCTCGCCGAACCGCTCCGCGACATCACCCTGCGCTCCGGTGACGCCCTCCTGCTGGAGCCCCGCTCCGGCTACGTCTACGAGGTCGTCCCCAAGTCGGAGGTCGAGGACCTGGTCCTCGAAGAGGTCCCGGACATCGACTACCGGCAGATCGGCGGTCTGGCCAACCAGATCGAGCAGATCCGCGACGCGGTCGAGCTCCCGTACCTGCACGCCGACCTGTTCAAGGAGTACGAGCTGCGCCCGCCCAAGGGCGTGCTGCTCTACGGCCCGCCCGGCTGCGGCAAGACGCTCATCGCCAAGGCGGTGGCCAACTCGCTCGCGAAGAAGGTGGCCGAGGTCACCGGGCGTCCGCAGGGCAAGAGCTACTTCCTGAACATCAAGGGCCCCGAGCTGCTCAACAAGTACGTCGGCGAGACCGAGCGGCAGATCCGCCTGGTCTTCCAGCGGGCTCGTGAGAAGGCCAGCGAGGGCACGCCCGTGATCGTCTTCTTCGACGAGATGGAGTCGCTCTTCCGCACCCGTGGTTCCGGTGTCAGCTCGGACGTGGAGAACACCATCGTCCCGCAGCTGCTCGCCGAGATCGACGGCGTGGAGGGCCTGGAGAACGTCATCGTGATCGGCGCCTCGAACCGCGAGGACATGATCGACCCGGCGATCCTGCGGCCCGGCCGCCTCGACGTGAAGATCAAGATCGAGCGCCCGGACGCCGAGGCCGCGAAGGACATCTTCTCCAAGTACCTGAAGAACTCGTTGCCCTTCCACCCGGACGACCTCAAGGAGCACGACGGCTCGGTGGACACCACCGTGGACGCCATGATCCAGGCCGTCGTCGAGCGGATGTACACCGAGACCGAGGAGAACCGCTTCCTGGAGGTCACCTACGCCAACGGTGACAAGGAGGTCCTGTACTTCAAGGACTTCAACTCCGGCGCGATGATCCAGAACATCGTGGACCGGGCGAAGAAGATGGCCATCAAGGACTTCCTCGACCACGGCCAGCGCGGGCTCCGCGTCTCCCACCTGCTCGCCGCCTGTGTGGACGAGTTCAAGGAGAACGAGGACCTGCCCAACACCACCAACCCGGACGACTGGGCCCGGATCTCCGGCAAGAAGGGCGAGCGGATCGTCTTCATCCGCACGCTCGTCACCGGGAAGCAGGGCGCCGAGTCCGGCCGCTCGATCGACACCGTCGCCAACACGGGGCAGTACCTGTAACCGAGTCGGTGCCACCGTCCGGCTGCGGCGCCCACGGGCCCCGCAGCCGGACGGTGCGTCTCGGCTCCACAACGGCGCCTGGAGTTCTAGGCTCGACCCGTCGCCCGGCGGCAGTCCCGCCCGGCGGCGGTTGCAGTGAGCGGTACGTCAGTGCTCGGCCCGGTGGGGGCGGAGCGCAGGGCAAGGAGGGCCGCATGACCGTACGGCGCGTGATGGGGATCGAGACCGAGTACGGGATCTCCGTGCCCGGGCACCCGAATGCCAACGCCATGCTCACCTCGTCCCAGATCGTCAACGCCTACGCGGCGGCGATGCACCGGGCGCGGCGGGCTCGCTGGGACTTCGAGGAGGAGAACCCGCTGCGCGACGCCCGGGGTTTCGACCTGGCGCGCGACGTGGCGGACGCCAGCCAGCTCACCGACGAGGACATCGGCCTGGCCAACATCATCCTCACCAACGGCGCCCGGTTCTACGTCGACCACGCGCACCCCGAGTACAGCTCGCCCGAGGTCACCAACCCGCGCGACGCCGTGCTCTGGGACAAGGCCGGCGAGCGGGTGATGGCCGAGGCCGCCGCCCGTGCGGCGGAGCTGCCGAACGGGCAGCGGATCAACCTGTACAAGAACAACACGGACAACAAGGGCGCCTCCTACGGCACCCACGAGAACTACCTGATGAAGCGGTCGACGCCGTTCGCCGACATCGTCCGCCACCTCACCCCGTTCTTCGTCTCCCGCCAGGTGGTCACCGGCGCGGGCCGGGTCGGGCTGGGCCAGGACGGCTCCGCCGACGGCTTCCAGCTCAGCCAGCGCGCCGACTACTTCGAGGTCGAGGTCGGCCTGGAGACGACGCTCAAGCGCCCGATCATCAACACCCGGGACGAGCCGCACTCCGACGCGGAGAAGTACCGCCGGCTGCACGTGATCATCGGGGACGCCAACCTCTCGGAGATCTCCACCTACCTCAAGCTGGGCACCACCTCGCTGGTGCTGGCGATGATCGAGGAGTCCTTCATCGCGGTCGACCTGGCCGTCGACCAGCCCGTCCGGACCCTGCACCGGGTCTCGCACGACCCCTCCCTCTCGCACCTGATCACGCTACGCAGCGGCCGCAAACTCACCGCCGTCCAGCTCCAGATGGAGTACTGCGAGCTGGCCCGCAAGTACGTCGAGGACCGCTACGGGCAGGACGCCGACGAGCAGACGGTGGACGTGCTGACCCGCTGGGAGGACGTGCTCGGCCGCCTGGAGCGGGACCCGATGAGCCTGTCCCGGCAGCTCGACTGGGTGGCCAAGAAGGAGCTGCTGGAGGGCTACCGCCAGCGCGACGGCCTGGACTGGGACAACTCCCGGCTGCATCTGGTGGACCTCCAGTACAGCGACGTCCGGCCGGACAAGGGCCTCTACAACCGCCTGGTGGCCCGTGGGCGGTTCGAGCGGCTGGTCACCGAGGACGAGGTGACCAGGGCCGTCCGCAAGCCCCCGGAGGACACCCGGGCGTACTTCCGCGGCCGCTGTCTGGAGCAGTACGCCGAGCACGTCGCGGCGGCCTCCTGGGACTCGGTGATCTTCGACCTCCCGGGCCGGGACTCGCTCCAGCGGGTCCCCACCCTGGAGCCGCTGCGGGGCACCCGCAAGCACGTCAAGGAACTGCTGGACCGGTGCCGGACGGCCGAGGAGCTCGTCCGGGTGCTGTCCGGCCAATGAGACGTCCGGTAACTTTTCGATCACTACGGGTGAACGCCCCCCGAATGGGAATCATTCGGGGGAGCGCGGAGCGTTGAAGTATCAGCGCCCACCACGAACCGGGGGCGAATCGGGCCCCCGGTGTATAGGGTCTGAGGAGCAGCGCAGACCGTACCGTGCCAGACGAGTCGAGCGGGGTGAGGAAAATGGCGAGCAAGGACACCGACGGCGGCCAGCAGCGGGCGAACCGCTCCTCCGAGAAGGCCGAGGAGGAGGCTGTCGAAGCGCAGAACTCCGACGACCTCAAGGAGCGCCAGGAAAAGCTGAGCGATGACGTCGACGCGGTACTGGACGAAATCGACGACGTGCTGGAGTCGAATGCCGAGGACTTCGTCCGGCAGTTCGTCCAGAAGGGCGGACAGTAGCCTGAATGCCCGATTCCGTTAATCGGGCAAATCCCGGGATCAGCCTCCCGGCCGTCGTTCGCGCGCAATGGGTCCTCGGGACTTGTTGCGCGCGAACGCGCACCGAGCGCGGCCGCGACGCCGGCCGGCGTGCGGCAGCGGTGCCCGCGACGGCGCGTGCCGGTGGTGCACACCGGCGGCGTGCGGTGACGGTGCGCGCCGGCAGCGCGCGCTGCCGGCGGGCGCCGGGCGCGCCGGGGCGGATCGCGCAGAATCGGACGGGCCCGGTAGGTGGACCAAGCCGTCGAACCGGGTAGGGTCCGGGCATCCTTGATGATCTACCTGGAAGGAATCGAGTGGAAGCCAACACTGGTGGCACCGGGCGTCTACCGGCTGCCTTCCTGACCCCCGGGTCCTCGTCGTTCATCGACTTCCTGGCCCAGCACTCGCCGCAGCTGATCCCCGGCAGCCGGGCCCTCCCCGAGGGCCTGACGATCGAGGCGCCGCACGGCACCACCATCGTCGCGGCGATCTTCGACGGCGGCGTGGTGCTCGCCGGCGACCGCCGGGCCACGATGGGGAACGTGATCGCCCAGCGCGACATCGAGAAGGTCTTCCCGGCCGACGACTACAGCGCGGTCGGCATCGCCGGCACGGCGGGCCTGGCGGTCGAGATGGTGCGCCTGTTCCAGCTGGAGCTGGAGCACTACGAGAAGATCGAGGGCGCCGTCCTCTCGCTGGAGGGCAAGGCCAACCGCCTCACCACGATGATCCGGGGCAACCTCGGGATGGCCATGCAGGGCCTGGCCGTCGTCCCGATGTTCGCCGGGTACGACCTGGAGCTGAACCGGGGCCGGATCTTCACCTACGACGTGACGGGCGGCCGCTCCGAGGAGCGTGGCTTCGCCGCCACCGGCTCGGGCTCGGTCTTCGCCCGGGGCTCGATGAAGAAGCTCTTCCGGGTCGGCCTGACGGCCGACGAGGCCGCGATGCTGGTCGTCCAGGCACTCTACGACGCCGCCGACGACGACTCCGCCACCGGCGGTCCGGACCTCGCCCGGGGCATCTTCCCGATCGTCTCGGTGATCACCGAGGACGGCTTCCGCCGGCTCTCCGATGCCGAGGTCTCGGCGATCGCGATCTCCGTCACGGACCGGCGCCGCGAGCAGCCGGACGGCCCGCAGGCCCCGCTGATCTAGGGCCTGTCCGACAAGCCCCAGTCCGCCCCACCCCACCACCGCCCTCCTCGCCCGCCGCCCGGGCGGGAGGGGCCCGTTTCCAGAAGGGGATGACCCGCCGGTGTCCACACCGTTCTACGTCTCGCCTCAGCAGGCCATGGCGGACCGCGCGGAGTACGCCCGCAAGGGCATCGCGCGCGGTCGAAGCGTGGTCGTGCTCACCTACGCCGACGGCATCGTCTTCGTCGCGGAGAACACCTCCCGCGCCCTGCACAAGGTCTCCGAGATCTACGACAAGATCGCCTTCGCCGCGGTCGGCCGCTACAACGAGTTCGAGAACCTGCGGATCGGCGGCGTCCGCTACGCCGACCTGCGCGGGTACTCCTACGACCGGGCCGACGTGACGGCCCGCGGCCTCGCCAACGTCTACGCCCAGACGCTCGGCACCATCTTCTCCTCGGTCGGCGAGAAGCCCTACGAGGTCGAGCTCGTGGTGGCCGAGGTCGGCCGGACCCCGGAGGACGACCAGATCTACCGGCTCACGCCGGACGGTTCGGTGGTCGACGAGAAGAACTCCGTGGTGGTCGGCGGCAACGCCGACTCCATCGGCACGTACGTCGGCGAGCGCCACCGGGTCGGGCTGACCCTCGCCGAGGCGCTCAAGGTGGCCGTGGACGCCCTCGCCAGGGACCCCAGCGGCGGCACCCCGCGCACCCTCACCACCGAGCAGCTGGAGGTCGCCGTACTGGACCGCCAGCGCTCCCAGAAGCGCAAGTTCAAGCGCATCCTGGGCGGCCAGCTCACCCGCCTGCTCGGCGGCGACGAATCCGCCGCCGCCGAGGACGAGGACTCCCCGGCCGCACCCCAGTAGCCCGCCCGCGTGAATCCCGTGCGAAGGCCTCCGCCGTCGCACGGGATTCCCGTGCGCCTGCGGCGAATTGACGGCACATCGTGATCGGATTGCCATCCTCCGAGAGGGTTTCGGAAGGCTCCGAAAAGAGAAAAGATGCCTCATGGACCGCCGAATTTTCGGGCTGGAGAACGAGTACGGTGTCACGTGTACGTTCCGGGGACAACGACGTCTGTCTCCGGACGAGGTGGCCAGGTACCTCTTCCGCCGCGTAGTTTCCTGGGGCCGCAGCAGCAATGTCTTCCTGCGCAACGGTGCCCGCCTGTATCTCGACGTCGGCTCGCATCCCGAGTACGCCACGCCCGAGTGCGATGACGTCACGGAGCTGGTGACGCACGACAAGGCGGGCGAACGCATCCTCGAAGGCCTCCTGGTGGACGCCGAACGGCGCCTGCACGAGGAGGGCATCGCCGGGGACGTCTACCTCTTCAAGAACAACACCGACTCGGCCGGCAACTCCTACGGCTGCCACGAGAACTACCTCGTGGGCCGGCACGGCGAGTTCTCCCGGCTCGCCGACGTGCTGATCCCCTTCCTGGTGACGCGTCAGCTGATCTGCGGGGCGGGCAAGGTGCTGCAGACCCCGCGCGGTGCGGTCTTCTGCGTCAGCCAGCGGGCCGAGCACATCTGGGAGGGCGTCAGCTCGGCGACCACCCGATCCCGTCCGATCATCAACACCCGCGACGAGCCGCACGCCGACGCCGAGCGCTACCGCAGGCTGCACGTGATCGTCGGCGACTCCAACATGTCGGAGACCACCACCCTGCTCAAGGTCGGCGCCACCGACCTGGTGCTGCGCCTGATCGAGGCCGGCGTGGTGATGCGCGACCTCACGCTGGAGAACCCGATCCGGGCGATCCGCGAGGTCAGCCACGACCTGACCGGCACCCACCAGGTCCGCCTCGCCAACGGCCGGGAGGCCAGCGCGCTGGACATCCAGGAGGAGTACTACTCCAAGGCCCTGGAGTTCTGCGACCGCAAGGGCATCAACGAGGGCACCATCGCCAAGGTGCTCGACCTCTGGGGCCGCACCCTGGAGGCCGTGCGGACGGAGGACCTGGCCAAGGTCGACACCGAGATCGACTGGATCATGAAGTACCGGCTGATCGAGCGCTACCGGGCGAAGCACGAGATGACCATGTCCAACCCGCGGATCGCCCAGATCGACCTGACGTACCACGACATCCACCGCCGCCGAGGGCTGTTCTACCTGCTGCAGAACAGCGGGAAGGCCCAGCGGGTGACCACGGACCTGAAGACCTTCGAGGCGAAGTCGGTGCCCCCGCAGACCACCCGGGCCCGGCTGCGCGGCGACTTCATCCGCCGGGCGCAGGAGCAGCGCCGGGACTTCACGGTCGACTGGGTGCACCTGAAGCTGAACGACCAGGCGCAGCGGACGGTGCTCTGCAAGGACCCGTTCCGTGCGGTGGACGAGCGGGTGGAGAAGCTCATCGCCGGGATGTGACCCGGTCACCGCGAGTCGCAGGGCTGAACCGCCTGGAGTGAGCAGAAAGAGGGGTGCCGACCGGAGCCGTCCGGTCGCCACCCCTGTGTCCGTGGTTGTGCCTCCCCGGCGGGGGACGAATCGGGTCATACGCTGACGGTCAAGACCGACCGACAGTTAGGACCGCCGTGCGTCGTATCGCCGGGTTGCTCGTAGCGCTACCGGTTGCCCTGCTCGCCGCGTGCAGCAGCGGGTCGCCGTCCCCGGCCGGGTCCTCGGCGTCCACGCCGGCCTCGGCCCCCGCCGTGCCGACCCCGGTCGGCTCGGCCTCGCCGATGCCGACGGTCACGGGGGACTTCGGCAGCAAGGCCGCCATCACCATCCCCGCCGGGCAGCAGCCGAGCGGGCAGTACGTGGTGCACACGGTGAGCGAGGGCGACGGCGCGACGGTCGCCAAGGGCGACTGGGTGACGGTCAACTACACCGCGAAGGACTGGACCAGCGGCAAGGACCTCGCGAGCTCGTACGACTCCGGGCAGAAGCCGCAGCTCTACCAGGCGGCCGGCGGCCAGCTGGTGCCCGCCTTCGACCAGAGCGTGCTCGGCAAGAAGGTCGGCAGCCGGCAGCTGGTGGTGGCGCCCCCGGCGGCGGCCTTCGGCGCGCAGGGGAACTCGGCGCTCGGCGTCGGCGCGGGGGACACCGTGGTCTTCGTGCTGGACATCATGGAGTCCGTGCCGCAGGACTCCACCATCGCGGGCACCATCACCCAGCCGCCCGCCGGTTCGCCGCAGGTGAAGGACAACGGCAAGGCCGCGCCGACCATCACCGTCCCGCCCGGCCCCCCGGCGCCGCCCGCCGACCTGCAGAAGTTCGTGCTGGTCAAGGGCGACGGCAAGCAGGTCCAGTCGGGCCAGACGCTGGTCGTGCAGTACACCGGCGTGCTGTGGAGCAACGGCCAGCAGTTCGACTCGTCCTGGAGCCACGGCGGCGCGCAGGCGCTCCAGGTGGGGACGGGCAGCCTGATCAAGGGCTGGGACCAGGGGCTGGTCGGCCAGACCGTCGGCAGCCGGGTCCTGCTGGTGGTGCCGCCGTCGCTCGGGTACGGCGACAAGGCGCAGAGTTCGGTTCCCGCGAACTCGACCCTGGTCTTTGTGATCGACATCCTGGAGGCTGTGTAGCCGTGCCGTGTGGCACACCCGACCGGGCCTGTTCGGGCCCACCCTCATCATCACCTGACATACTGCTGCCCGTCCGCACTGTGGTATGAGTCGTCGGGCCCCTGGTGAGGGCGTAGGACGGCTGGATGGATGGGGAGTCATGTCTGAGAAATCGTCGAGCCCGGGCGAGGCCGGTACCGCGAACGGCACCGCCGACCCGGCCGCCTCGCGGCCCGGCGGTCCGCTGCCGGGCGACGGTGAGTCGATCGTCGTCCCGCCGTCGATCCTGAAGCAGCAGGCGGGCTGGGGCCAGACCCCGGCGCAGCCGCGTACGGACGGGGTGAAGGACGACGAGCCGCAGGTGTTCGCGTCCACCGTGCGCCGCAAGGACCTGTCCGAGGCGGGCTACGACGAGAACCCGCCCGGCGCGGGCAAGCTCGGCGTGATCCTCGGCACCGTGCTCGCGCTGCTGCTGGTCGGCAGCGGCGTCACGCTGTACATGGTGAACCGGCCGGACTCCTCGAAGACCAAGGCGGCCGACGCGGCGCCGACCACGGCCCCGCCGACGCCGACGGCCGACCCGGTGCCGCCGATCAAGGACAGCGCCAAGGTGCTGCCGACGGTGGCCGGTGACTTCGGCAAGAAGCCGGTCATCACGCTGCCCACGGAGAAGCCGGACGGCACCTTCGTGGTGAAGCAGGTCAGCGAGGGCGACGGCCCGAAGGTCGACAAGGGCAACTGGGTCACCGTCGACTTCGCCGCCAAGGACTGGGCGACCGGCAAGGACATCGCCGGCTCGTACGACAACGGCAAGCCGCAGCTCTACCAGGCCGGTGCGGGCAAGCTCATCCCGGCCCTGGACGCCGCGGTGGCCGGGCACAAGGCGGGCAGCCGCCTGCTGGTGGTGGCCCCGCCGGCGGCCGGCTTCGGCTCGCAGGGCAACAGCCAGATGGGCGTCGGCGCGACCGACAACCTGGTCTTCGTGGTCGACATCAAGCAGGCCACCGCGCCGGACGCCACCATCGGCGGCGACCTGGCGCAGCCGCCGGCCGGCATGCCGACGGTGAAGGACAACGGCAAGAAGGCCGCCGACATCACCCCCGTCCCGGGCGTCGCGGACCCGACCGAGCTGAAGTCGGCCGTGCTGATCCCGGGCAAGGGCCCGAAGGTCGAGAAGGGCGAGAAGGTCGTCGTCCAGTACACCGGCGCGCTCTACAAGGACGGCAAGAAGTTCGACTCCTCGCTGGACCACGGGCAGGCGTTCAGCTTCGTCACGGGTGGCGGCAGCGTCATCGCGGGCTGGGACCAGGGCGTCGTCGGCCAGAACGTCGGCAGCAAGATCGAGCTGGTGATCCCGGCGTCGCTGGCGTACAAGGACCAGCCGCCGTCCGCCGCGATCCCGGCGAACGCGACGCTGGTGTTCGTGATCGACATTCTCGATGCGGGTGTCGGCGCTCCGGACCAGTAACCTGACCCGGATGGGCGGCGGACGCCCGTACCGTAGTGCTCGGACAGGCTGCGGCACGGAGGTCCGCCGCTCCGTCATGTACGTACCACCGAACGAGAAGAGTCTGTTGTGAGCATCACGAAGCCTGAGATCGACTTCCCGGGCGGCGAGGCGCCGACCGAGCTCCAGATCCGTGACATCGTCGTCGGCGACGGCGCCGAGGCCAAGTCCGGTGCGGTCGTCGAGGTCCACTACGTGGGCGTCGCGTTCAGCACCGGCGAGGAGTTCGACGCCTCCTGGAACCGCGGCCAGACCTTCCGCTTCCCGCTGGGCGGCGGCCGGGTCATCAAGGGCTGGGACCAGGGCGTCCAGGGCATGAAGGTCGGCGGCCGCCGCGAGCTGGTCATCCCCGCGCACCTCGCGTACGGGAACCAGTCGCCGAGCCCGCTGATCAAGGCCGGCGAGACCCTGATCTTCGTCGTGGACCTGGTCAACGTCTGACGGTCGCCGCGCGGTCGGAATTCCGAGGGCCGTGCCCCGCTCAGGCGGGGTACGGCCCTCGGCTTTCCCCGGCGCGGCCCGTACCGGTACGGTCGGGTCGCCGGGTCCGTGATTCCCGGCGGCGCACCTCGCGCGCAGTACCGTACCGGAAGGGTCAGCGATGGCGATCGCCAAGGCGGAGCGGCTGATGAACCTCGCCCTGTGCCTGATGAACACCCGGCGTCCGCTCTCCAAGAAGGAGCTGCGGGAGTCCGTCGAGGCCTACCGCGAAGCCTGGCAGCAGGGCAGCGAGGAGGCCTTCAACCGGATGTTCGAGCGCGACAAGGACGACCTGCGCGAACTCGGCCTGGTCATCGACGTCGACGAGAACGCGCTGGACGGCGAGGTCGGCTACCTGGCCCGCCGCGACCGCAACCGGCTGCCCGAGATCGCGCTGGACGCCGAGGAGGCGGCGGCGCTGACGCTGGCCGCCCGGGTCTGGCAGCAGGCCAAGATGTCCGGTGCCGCCAGCGGCGCGCTGCAGAAGCTCCGCGCAGCCGGCGTGCCGTTCACCGAGGAAGCCGAGCACAGCGCGCTGCAGCCCCGGATCCCGGCCCGCGAGGTCGCCTTCGAACCGCTGCTGGTCGCCGCCCGCGACCGACGCCCCGTCAGCTTCGAGTACCGCAAGGCCGGCGCCGCCGCCCCCGAACAGCGCTCGGTCGAACCCTGGGCGCTGGAGTGCTGGCGCGGCCACTGGTACCTGGCCGGCTGGGACCGCGACCGCGAGGCCGCCCGGGTCTTCCGGCTCAGCCGGATCACCGGCAAGGTCCGCTCCCGCGCCGGGCGGTTCACCGGCACGGTGCCCGAGCACGTCGACGTCCGGGCCGTGGTCGCCGCCTTCGCGGGCGAGGGCGCCACCGCCACCGCGACGGTGCGGATCCGCCGCGAGGCGGGCTTCCCGCTGCGCACCAAGGCGCTGGACACGCGCCCGGTCGACGCGCACTGGGACGAGCTGGAGATCCCGTACGGGCACGGCCTCGGCGCCCACCTCGCCGAGTTCGGGCCCGACCTGGTCGTCCTGGGGCCGGACGACCTGCGGGCCGATGTCATCGACCGGCTGCGCGCGGTGGCCGGCCTGAGCGCTGCGGGAGTGCAGGCATGAGCAACGCCATCGACCAGACCCGCCGGATGCTCTCGCTGGTCACCTATCTGAAGGAGCGCCCCGGGGCCGAGGTCGCCGAGGTGGCCCGTGCCTTCGGGATCTCCGAGCGCGAGCTGATCAACGACCTGAACGTGCTGCCGATGTGCGGCACCAGCTTCCGCGGCGGCGACCTGCTGGACATCGACACCGACGGCGACCGGATCTGGTGGCACAACGTCGACGACGTCGCCCAGCCGCTGCGCCTGGCCGCCGACGAGGCGACGGCGCTGCTGGTCGCGGCCCGCGCGGTGGCCGGGCTGCCCGGCCTGCGCGAGCGGGACCGGCAGGCGCTCACCCGGGCCGTCGCCAAGATCGAGGACGCGGCCGGCGAGAGCGCGGCGGGCAGCGCCCGGGTCGGCGTCACCTTCGAGGCCGAGGGCCAGGTCTTCGCCGACATAGACCGCGCGCTCAGCGAGGGCCGGCTGATCTGGCTGCGCTACTACTCGCACGGGCGCGGCGGCATGACCGAGCGCGAGGTCGACCCGATCCGCCTGGTCAGCGAGGGCCACACCTACCTGGAGGGGTGGTGCCGGGTCTCCGAGGACCGCCGGCTCTTCCGGCTCGACCGGGTCGCCGAGATCAAGGTGCTGGACGAGCCCGCCGACCCGCCCCGGCTGGAGCCGCGCGACCTGTCGGCCGGGCTGGTCAGCCCGGCGGCGGACGACCCCGAGGTGGTCGTCGAGGTCGGCCCCGGCGGGCGCTGGGTCGCCGAGTACTACACCCACGACTCGGCGGAGGAACTGCCCGACGGGGGTCTGCGGATCACCCTGCGCAGCGCCGACCCGGCGGGCCTGCGCCCGCTGGCGCTGCGGCTCGGCCGGGACGGCCGGATCGTCGCGCCCGCCGAGCTGGCCGAGCAGGCCAGGGCGGCGGCCGAGGCCGCACTCCGGGGCTACCAGGAGGGGCAGGCCTGAGCCGTGGGGGACAGCACCAGATTCAAGGTCTACTGCTCGGACTGCCGGGAGAAGGTCGAGCTCGCCGCGGCGGCGTTCCGGCTGGCGCTGGGCGCCACCAAGGAGCGCACCTTCTACAGCTTCACCTGCCCGGCGTGCGGCGCGGTGGTCCGCAAGCCCGCCGGTGAGAAGATCGTGGCGGCGCTGACCGGGGCCGGGGTCAGCACCATGCGCCTGCTGCCGGTCGAGGGTTAGGGGAGTCCGCCGTGCCGTGGACCGTTGTCGCCGCAGTCCTGCTGTCCACCGCCGGGCTGCTGGTCCTGGGGGTGCTCGCCGTCCGGCTCTGGCTGGACGTCCGCCGGCTCGCCCGCGAGGTGGGCACGGCGGCCAAGGCGCTCGCCGAGGCCTCGGGAGAACTGAGCAGGCCTTAGACCGACCGGCACATGGTGGGCGGCGTCGCGACGCCCGGGCTGTCGCCTGGACGGCTTCTCCTCAGTCGCCGCAGCTCCGCTGCTACTCCCTCGTCGGCACCGCCCAGACTCGGCCCGGACGCCGCTCCTTCCTCCACCCAGCATGTGCCGGTCGGTCTTAGACCCTGTCCCGAGGCGCGCGCCCGTACGTGAGCGGGGCGCCGCGGAGGTGACTGCTCCCTGGTCGGAGGGGTTGCGTCTTCCTGGTGGTTATCGCCGCGTCACCGCCACGGGCTACCATCGCCCGCAGTGGGGGAGTGCTTCCTCCGCGAGGAAGGTGGTCGCAGGATGAGGTCGCCCACCGCGATCCTGGTGCTCGTGGTCTTCGCCGTCGTGCTCTTCGGTGCCAAGCGGCTCCCGGACCTGGCCCGCGCGCTGGGCAGGTCGGCGCGCATCCTGAAGAGTGAGGCCAAGTCGCTGCGGTCGGAGTACGACGAGGCGGCCCGGCCCACGGCCGAGGCCCCGAAGGCGGTCAAGGCCGCGCCCGGCGACCCCGGCACGGCCGCCCGGCCGGTCCGGGAGCCCGACGCCGGGCAGAACAAGTAGCGGAACCCGCCGCCCGGCGGGTTCCATCGCACGAGTTGAGGACCGGGGTTGAGCAAGTCTTCGAAACCGCCCAAGGACCCCGAGGGCCGGATGGCCCTCACCGACCATCTCCGTGAGCTGCGGAGCCGGTTGGTGAAGTCGGTCCTGGCCATCGTGCTGATGACGATCGTCGCGATGATCTACCACCGGCACATCGAGACGTTCCTGATGGAGCCGCTGCCCAAGTGCAACACCCCGGCCGAGATCGCCGCCTTCCAGGCGTCGGGCAAGAAGTGCGCGCAGGTCTCGACCATCGGTCTGACCACGCCGTTCACCCTGACCCTGAAGGTCGCGCTGACGGCCGCCCTGGTCGCGACGGTGCCGGTCTGGCTGTACCAGCTGTGGGCCTTCATCACCCCCGGGCTCCACAAGCACGAGCGCCGGTACGCGCTCGGCTTCATGGCCGGCGGCGTCCCGCTGTTCCTCTCCGGGGTGACGACCGCCTACCTGCTGCTGCCGACGACCGTGCAGGTGCTGATCTCGTTCGCCCCCGGCGACACCACGCCGATCCTGCCGCCGGAGAACTACTTCAGCATCGCGACCCGGCTGGTGCTGCTGTTCGGGTTCGCCTTCGAGTTCCCGCTGCTGCTGGTGATGCTGAACTTCGGCGGTGTGCTCAGCGGTAAGCGCCTGCTCGGCTGGTGGCGCGGCATGATCATGGGGATCACCGTCTTCGCGGCGTTCGCCAGCCCCAGCGCGGAGCCGATCAGCATGCTCGCGCTGGCGGCGCCGATCTGGGTGCTGTACTTCGTCGCGGTCGGCATCGCCCTGCTCAACGACCGGCGCCGGGCGCGCCGCAACCCGGACGACGGGCTGGACGACGAGGAGGCCTCGCACCTGGACCTCTCGGTCGAGGAGGTCGCCTCCGCCGAGGCGGTGGGTGCCTCGGCGGCGCCGTCCGCGCCGGTGCCGGTGTCCGCTCCGGTGCCTGCCGCCCGGCACGAGCAGATGGACGACATCACGTAGCCGTCTGTCGTGGTCCAGGGCCCCGATCCGCCGTCTCCCGGCGGGTCGGGGCTTTTTGCTTTTGCATGCTCTTGGCAAGCCGCCATGCAGTGTGACATATTACTGAGGTGCTCAAGAGATCTTCCCACGACGTCGTGGTGATCGGCGCCGGAGTCGTCGGCGCCGCCTGCGCCTACTACGCGGCCCTGGCCGGCCTCTCGGTCGCCGTCGTCGACCGAGGACCGGTCGCGGGCGGCACCACCGGCGCGGGCGAGGGCAACCTGCTGGTCTCCGACAAGGAGCCCGGCCCCGAACTCGACCTCGCGCTGCTCTCCACCCGGCTCTGGCGCGAGCTGGCCGAGGTGCTGGGCGGACCGGCCGAGTACGAGCCCAAGGGCGGCCTGGTGGTCGCCTCCGGCGAGGCCGGGATGGACGCCCTGCGGGCCTTCGCCGCCCACCAGGGCGCCGCCGGGGTCGAGGCCGCCGAGATCCCGGGCGAGCGGCTGCGCGAGCTGGAGCCGCACCTGGCCCCCGGCCTGGCCGGCGGCTTCCACTATCCGCAGGACGCCCAGGTCCAGCCCGCACTGGCCGCCGCCCACCTGCTGCGCGCCTCGGGGGCCGACCGCTACCTCGGCGAGGCCGTCACCGCCGTCCGCACCGGCCCCGGCGGCGTGGTCACCGGGGTCACCACCGACCGCCGCCGGATCGACGCCCCCGCCGTGGTCAACGCCGCCGGCACCTGGGGCGGCGAGGTCGCGGGGCTCGCGGGCGTGGCGCTGCCGGTGCTGCCCCGGCGCGGCTTCGTGCTGGTCACCGAGCCGCTGCCGCGGATCGTCCGGCACAAGGTCTACGCCGCCGACTACGTGGCCGACGTCGCCAGCGGCTCGGCCGCCCTGCAGACCTCGGCCGTGGTCGAGGGCACCCCCGCCGGGCCGGTGCTGATCGGCGCCAGCCGGGAGCGGGTCGGCTTCGACCGCACCCTCTCGGTCGAGGTGCTGCGCCGGCTGGCGGGCCAGGCCGCCGCGCTCTTCCCGGTGCTCGCCGAGGTCTGCGTGCAGCGCGCCTACAGGGGCTTCCGCCCCTATCTTCCGGACCACCTGCCTGCGATCGGCGCCGACCCCCGGGTGCCCGGCCTGTACCACGCCTGCGGCCACGAAGGGGCGGGCATCGGGCTGGCCCCGGCCACCGGGCTGCTGATCAGCCGCCAGCTCTGCGGCACCCGGCCGGAGCTGGACCTGACCCCCTTCCGCGCCGACCGCTTCGCCACCGAACGGGGAGCGGCGTCATGACGAATGGAGCCGGCATGCGCCGTACCCCCGCCTCGCTGGTCGACGCCCGGCCCGGCCCCGCGCACACCATCGAGTTCGACGGCCGGGAGATCCCCGCGCTGCCCGGCCAGAGCATCGCCGCCGCCCTCTGGGCCGCCGACATCCTGGCCTGGCGCAGCACCCGGGTCGAGGGCCGCCCGCGCGGCGCGTTCTGCGGGATCGGCGTCTGCTTCGACTGCCTCGCCACCGTCAACGGCCGGGCCAACCAGCGCACCTGCCTGCTGCCCGCCCGTCCGGGCGACACCGTCCGCACCCAGGAGGGCCACGGCCGTGCCGACCTCGCCGTCTGACCCCGCGGCCCGCTCCGGGCGCTCCGCGCCGTACGACCTGGCCGTGATCGGCGCCGGCCCGGCCGGGCTGGCCGCCGCCACCACGGCCGCCGACCTCGGGCTGAGCTGCGCCCTGCTGGACGCCGGCCCGCGGCCGGGCGGCCAGTACTACCGCCACCCCGCCCCCGGCCTCGGCGCGGCGCACCCCGAGCGGCTGCACCACGACTGGCCCGCCTTCGCCCGGCTCTCGGCCCGCCTCGACGCGCACACCCGCGAGGGCCGGATCGACCACCTGGCCGAGCACCAGGTCTGGACGGCCGAGCGCGGCGAGGTCTGGACCCTGCACGCCACCCTCGGCCCGGCGGCGGACGGCCGCGCGGCCGTCCGGGCGCGCGCGGTGCTGCTCGCCACCGGCGCGTACGAGCGCCAGCTGCCCTTCCCCGGCTGGACGCTGCCCGGGGTGGTCACGGCGGGCGGCGCGCAGGCGATGCTCAAGGCGGGCCTGGTGCTGCCGGGCCGCCGGATCGTGGTCGCGGGCAGCGGCCCGCTGCTGCTCGCCGCCGCCTCCTCACTGGTCGCGGCGGGCGCCGCGGTCCCGGCCGTGGTCGAGGCGACCGGCTACCTCGGGTACGCCCGGGGGCTCGGCACGCTGGCCGCCAACCCGGCGAAGCTGGCCGAGGGCGCCCGGCACGGCGCGGTGCTGCTGCGCCACGGCGTACGACTGCGCCGCAACAGCGCGGTCGTCGAGGTGCACGGCACCGACCGGGTGACCGGTGTGACGGTCGCCCGGCTGGACGCCGACTGGCGTCCGGTGCCGGGCAGCGGGCGGCGGATCGACTGCGACGCCGTCGCGACCGGGCACGGGCTGCTGCCGCAGATCGAGCTGGCCACCGAACTGGGCGCCGAGACCCGGCGTGCCCCGGACGGCGCGGTCGCCCTGCGGGTGGACGACGGGCTGCGCACCAGCCTGCCCGGTCTCTGGGCGGCCGGGGAGACCGGCGGGGTCGGCGGCGCGGACCTGGCGATCGCGGAGGGCGAGCTGGCGGCCCGGGTGATCGCCGGCCGGCCGGTGCCGGCCGCTCTGAAGGCCCGCCGGCGCCGTCGCCGGGCCTTCGCCGAGCTGATGGCGGCGGCCCACCGGCCCGGCCCCGGCTGGACGGACTGGTTGCGCGCGGACACCGACGTGTGCCGCTGCGAGGAGGTCCCGGCCGGGCGGATCCGGGAGGCGGTGGAGGAACTCGGCGCGGGCGACGCCCGGACGGTCAAGCTGCTCACCCGGGCCGGGATGGGCTGGTGCCAGGGCCGGATGTGCGGCCCGGCGGTGGCCTGTCTGGCCGGGGACACCGCACCGCCCGCCGACAGCCGCCCGCTGGCCTGCCCCGTTCCGCTCGGGCAGCTGGCGGGGCTCGCCCCGGCGGCCGATCCCGCCGACTGACCGTTACCAGCGGGTAGCCCTTGTGGCCGCCCTGCTTCTCTTAATAAAATGTCACACCTCACATTTAGGGAGTTGCCCCCGTGTCCCTCGCTTCGCACGAGCCCACCCGTCCCTGGCGCGGCATCATGGTCGCCACCACGCTGCCGCTGCGCGCCGACCTCTCGGTCGACTACGACGCCTACGCCGAGCACGTCCGCTGGCTGATCGACTCCGGCTGCGACGGCGTGGTGCCGAACGGCTCGCTCGGCGAGTACCAGACGCTGACCGCCGAGGAACGCGCCCGGGTCGTCACCACCGCCGTCGAGGCGGCCGGGGACGGCTCCCGGGTGATGCCCGGCGTCGCCGCGTACGGCAGCGCCGAGTCCCGCCGCTGGACGGAGCAGGCCGCCGAGGCCGGTGCCGGCTCGGTCCTGCTGCTGCCGCCGAACGCCTACCGCGCCGACCACGCCACCGTGCGGGCCCACTACGCGGAGGTGGCCAAGGCCGGGCTGCCGGTCGTCGCGTACAACAACCCGTTCGACACCAAGGTCGACCTCGTCCCGCAGCTGCTCGCCGACATCCACGGCGACGGCTCGATCGTGGCCGTCAAGGAGTTCAGCGGCGACGTCCGCCGGGCATACGAGATCGCCGAGCTGGCCCCCGGGCTGGACCTGCTGATCGGCGCCGACGACGTCCTGCTGGAGCTGGCGCTGGCCGGCGCGGTCGGCTGGATCGCCGGGTACCCGAACGCCCTGCCGGAGACCACCGTCCGGCTCTACCGGGCCGCCGTCGCCGGTGACCTGGAGACCGCCCTGCCGCTCTACCGGGCCCTGCACTCGCTGCTGCGCTGGGACTCCAAGACCGAGTTCGTCCAGGCCATCAAGCTCTCGATGGACATCGCCGGGCGCCCCGGCGGCCCGGTCCGCGCACCGCGCGGCCCGCTGTCGCCGGAGATCGAGGCGGCCGTCCGCGCGGCCACCGAGAAGGCGATCGCCGACGGCCTGGTCTGACCGACCCCGCGACGAAGGCCGGCTGCGGGGGCAGCCGGCCCGCCGCCCCCACCGAGCCGCCAACCCGCCGACCCCACGAGGGAGAACCCATGCGCAGCCGTCACGTCTTCCACGCCGTCGACTCGCACACCGAAGGCATGCCGACCCGGGTCGTCACCGGCGGGTTCGGCGTCATCCCGGGCGCCACCATGGCCGAGCGCCGGGTGCACTTCCAGCAGCACCTGGACCACTTCCGCACCCTGCTGATGTACGAGCCCCGCGGCCACGCCGCGATGAGCGGCGCCATCCTGCAGCCGCCCACCCGGCCGGACGCCGACTTCGGCGTGCTCTTCATCGAGGTCTCCGGGCTGCTGCCGATGTGCGGCCACGGCACCATCGGGGTCGCCACCGTACTGGTGGAGACCGGCATGGTGGAGGTGGTCGAACCGGTCACCACCGTGCGCCTGGACACCCCGGCCGGTCTGGTGGTCGCCGAGGTGCGGGTCGAGGACGGCGCCGCCAAGGCGGTGACCATCCGCAACGTCGCCTCGTACACCGTCGGCCTGGACCGCAAGGTGGAGGTGCCCGGGTACGGCACGGTGACCTACGACCTGGCGTACGGCGGCAACTTCTACGCGATCCTGCCGCTGGCGGACCTCGGCCTGCCGTTCGAGCGCGAGCGCAAGCAGGACATCCTGGACGCCGGACTGGCCGTGATGGACGCGATCAACGCCACCGACCTCCCGGTGCACCCGGAGGACCCGTCCATCCACAGCTGCCACCACGTCCAGCTGCTCGCCCCCGGCTCGACCGCCGAGCACTCCCGGCACGCGATGGCCATCCACCCGGGCTGGTTCGACCGCTCCCCGTGCGGCACCGGCACCTCGGCGCGGATGGCCCAGCTGCACGCCCGCGGCGAACTGCCGATCGGCCGGGACTTCGTCAACGACTCCTTCATCGGCACCAGTTTCACCGGCCGGCTGGTCGGGGAGACCACCGTCGCGGGCCACCCCGCCGTCGTCCCGACCGTCACCGGACGCGCCTGGGTCACCGGCACCGCCCAGTACTTCCTGGACCCGTCGGATCCGTTCCCGGCCGGTTTCCTGCTCTAGCCCGACCGGCCCCGCACCGACCGCGGACACTCCGCACCAGACACCGTCCAGGACGCGGGAACCGCGCGGTCCGGGAGACGCGGCGCCGTCATCCCCGGTCCCCGTGCCGCCCCCGCGCCCTGGGCGGGCCCATCCCGAAGGGTTACCACCGTGCTCGTCTCGTCCTACAACCCCGCCGACCCGTCCGACCTGGTCGTCTCCGTCGAGAGCCCGGGAGCCGCCGGTGTCGCCGCCGCGGTCACCCGGGCCCGTGCCGCCCAGGCGGGCTGGCAGGCCGCGGGTGCGGCCTTCCGCTCCGCCGCGCTGACCCGGGCCGCCGAGGCGCTGGAGGCGCACGCCGAGGAGCTCGCCGAGCTGGTGGTGCGCGAGGTCGGCAAGCCGCTCACCGAGGCGCGCGGCGAGGTCGCCCGGACGGTGGCGATCTGGCGCTACTACGCCCAGGCCTCGTACGCGCCGGCCGGCGCCGTGCACGAGCCGGCCGCCGGCGAGGGCCTGCTGCTGACCCGGCGCCGCCCGTACGGCGTGGCCGGTCTGATCACCCCGTG
Source organism: Kitasatospora kazusensis (assembly GCF_039529945.1). NCBI lineage: Bacteria > Bacillati > Actinomycetota > Actinomycetes > Kitasatosporales > Streptomycetaceae > Kitasatospora > Kitasatospora kazusensis. Next base: position 29,818 of record NZ_BAAANT010000018.1, read on the forward strand.
GAACTTCCCGGTGGCCATCCCGACCTGGAAGGCCGCCCCGGCGCTGGCCGTCGGCAACACCGTGGTGATCAAGCCGGCCCTGGACGCCACCGCCTGCGCGCTGCGGCTGGCCGAGCTGGCGGGCCTGCCCGAGGGCGTGCTGACCGTGCTGCCGGGCGGCGCGGAGGAGGGCGACGCGCTGGTCTCGGCGGCCGACGTGGTCTCCTTCACCGGCTCCACCGCCGTCGGCCGGGTCGTGGTCGCCACCACCACCGCGCTCGGCACCCCGGTGCAGGCGGAGATGGGCGGCCTGAACGCGGCCCTCGTCCTGCCCGACGCCGACCTCGGCCAGGCGGCCGCCCAGGTCGCCGCCGCGATCGCCGGGTTCGCGGGCCAGAAGTGCACCGCCACCAGCCAGGTGATCGCCGTCGGCGCCGCGTACGAGCCGTTCGCCGAGGCGCTGGCCAAGGCGCTCGCGGCCGCCGACGACAGCGTCTGCGGCCCCGTCATCACCGAGGCGGCGCGCGAGCGGCTGACCGGCGCGATCGAGTCGGCGCGCGCCGCCGGGGCGACCGTGCTGACCGGCGGCAACCGGCCCGACCGCCCCGGCTGGTTCATCGAGCCGACCCTGGTGGCCGACGTCCCCGCCGGGCACCCGCTGCTGCTGGAGGAGTTCTTCGGCCCGGTCGCCGTGCTGCTCCGCGCCGCGGACCTGGACGAGGCGATCGCCCTCGCCAACACCACCCGCCACACCCTCGCCGCCTCGGTGCACACCCGCGACCTGGACACCGCGCTGGCCGCCGCCGACCGGCTGGACGCGGGCATGATCCGCGTCAACGCGCCGTCCAGCGGCGTCGACTTCCACCTCCCCTTCGGCGGCGCGAAGGCGGCCAGCCACGGCCCGCGCGAGCAGGGCCAGGCGGCACTGGACTTCTACACCGCGAGCCGTACCGTCACCCTGCTGCCGTCCGGAGCCGCGCGGTGACCGGCGGTGTGCTGCCTGTCGCCACGGTGGTCGAGACCGTCGACTACCACACGGCGGGCGAGCCCTTCCGGATCGTCACCGCCGGGCTGCCGCCCGTCCCGGGCGACACCGTCGCCGAGCGCCGGGCCGTCGCGCTCGGCGCCGGCGGCACCGCCACCGACCCGCGCCGCAGCCCGCTGGACGAGGTCCGCCGGCTGCTCACCCGCGAGCCGCGCGGCCACGCCGGGATGTACGGCGGCTTCGTGGTGCCGCCGGACGACACCGAGGCGCACCTCGGAGTGCTGTTCTGGCACAAGGACGGCTACTCCACCGCCTGCGGCCACGGCACCATCGCGCTCGGCGCCTGGGCCGTGGACTCCGGCCTGGTCGCGGCCCCCGACGACGGCGTGGCGCGGGTCCGGATCGACGTCCCGTCCGGCCGGGTGACGGCCGCCGTGCACCGCAGCGCGGGCCGCACCACCGCCGTGGCCTTCCGCAACGTGCCGACCCTGGTCAGCGCTCGCAAGCTGCCCGTCCGCACCTCGCGCGGCACGGTCGCCGTCGACCTCGCCCATGCGGGCGCCTGCTACGCCTCGGTCTCGGCGACCGCGCTCGGCCTCTCGGTGACCACCGCCGAACTGCCGCTGCTCACCGCCCTCGGCCGGGAGATCCGCGCCGCGCTGGCCGACGAGCCCGCGACCGGGCACCCCACGGACCCCCGGCTCTCGGGCGTCTACGGCGTGATCCTGTACGAGGAGCTGCCCGACACCCCCGCCGGGCTCAGCCAGCGCAACGTCACGGTGTTCGCCGACGGGCAGGTCGACCGCTCGCCCTGCGGCTCCGGCACCTCCGCCCGGCTCGCCCTGCTGGCCGCCGACGGGCGGCTGGGGCCCGGCGACGAGCTCCGCCACGAGTCGGTGATCGGTACGGTGTTCACGGGGCGGCTGGCCGGCCGGCACCGGGACGGCATCGTCACCGAGGTCACCGGCACCGCCCACCGCACGGGCGAGCACCGCTTCGTGCTGGACCCGCACGACACGCTCGGAACGGGATTCCTGCTGTGACCCTGCCCCAACTCGCCGTCGACCTGACCCCGGCCCAGGCCGTCGAGGCGCTGGAAAGCGTCCTGCTCGCCGGGCTCGACCCGGAGGAGGGCCCGCCGCGCTCCAACCTGGCCGTCCCCGCCGGCGAGCTGCTGCTGATGCCGGCCGCCACGGCGGCGTACGCGGGGGTGAAGATCGCCGGGGTGGCCCCGGCCAACCCCGCGCGCGGGCTGCCCCGGGTCACCGGCAGCTACCTGCTGCTGGACGGGCCGACCCTGCAGCCCGTCGCCCTCCTCGACGGCATCGCGCTCACCTCGCTGCGCACCCCGGCGGTGACGGCCGTCGCGCTGCGCAGGCTCGCCGTACCCGAGGCCGCGCACCTGGTGCTGTTCGGCGCCGGACCGCAGGCGTACGGGCACCTGGACGCGCTGCTCGCCGTCCGCCCGCTGACCCGGCTCACGGTGGTCGCCCGGCGCGCGGCCCCGGCCGCCGCGCTGGTCGGGTACGCCCGGGCGCTCGGCCTGGACGCGGCCGCCGGCACACCCGAGGCGGTCTCCGGCGCGGACCTGGTGGTCTGCTGCACCACGGCCCGGACCCCGCTGTTCGACGGGCGGGCGGTGCCGGACCACGCGGCGGTCGCGGCCGTGGGCTCGCACGAGCCGGTGGCGCGGGAGGTGGACGGCGTGCTCGTCGCCCGGTCGGCGCTCTACGTGGAGGCGAGGTCGGCGGCGCTGCGGGAGGCGGGCGATCTGATGATCGCGCTGCGGGAGCGGAGCATTGCCGAATCCGCCCGGCTTGCTAATCTGTCAGAACTGGTCAACGGTGGGGCAGTTGTGCCGACCGACCGGCCGAGGTTCTTCAAGGGCGTCGGGATGGCCTGGCAGGATCTCGCGGTGGCGGCGGCACAGTACGAGCGCTCCGGGCTTTACACAGTGCGGTCAAATGTCCCATCATCAACATAACGTGACATTGTACAATGGTGTCCTGAAGACCCACCGGAGGAACACCATGGCCGACCTCAAGCCCCGCGCCCTCATCTCCGTCCAGGAGCGGCTGCGCGACCAGGTCGCCCACGCGCTGCGCGCCGCGCTGATCTCCGGCGAACTGCGGCCGGGTGTCGTCTACTCCGCCCCCGCGCTGGCCGCCGACTTCGGCGTCTCGGCCACCCCCGTCCGCGAGGCGATGCTCGACCTGGCCCGCGAGGGCCTGGTCGAGGCCGTCCGCAACAAGGGCTTCCGGGTCACCGAGCTCACCGAGCACGACCTCGACGACTACACCGAGATCCGCGCCCTGATCGAGGTCCCGACCGTCGCCCGGGTCACCCGGATGGCCACCCGGGAGCAGCTGGAGGCCCTGCGCCCGCAGGCGGAGGCCATCGTCGCGGCGGCCCGCAAGCACGACCTGATCGAGTACCTGGAAGCCGACCGCCAGTTCCACCTCGACCTGCTCGCGCTGGCCGGCAACGCCCGCCTGGTCGAGACCGTCGGTGACCTGCGCAAGCGCTCCCGCCTCTACGGCCTGACCCGCCTCGACCAGCGCGGTGAGCTGACCTCCTCCGCCGAGGAGCACATCGAGCTGCTCGACCTGATGATCTCCGGCGACGTCGAGGCCGTCGAGCAGTGCATGGTCCGCCACCTCGGCCACGTCCGCTCACTCTGGGCGGCCGGCGCGGAGAGCGCGCCGGAGGAGCGGTCGGTCCTGCGGCTCGGGACGCGCTGACCGGGCCCCTCCCGGACGGCCCCTGACGTGGACACCGTCCTCGGCCGGGGGGAAGTGGAAGCTCTCGAATGCGACACGGTTGGGACTCGGTCCGGGTGACCCACCGTCACGCCGGTCCGACGGTCCGTACGTTCGGCTGCCATGAGCAACTCTTCCAGAGCCCCACGGCTGTTCGCCGCCGTCACGGTGTCCGCGCTGGCGCTGTTCACCGCCGCCTGCCAGCCGGACGGTACGGGTGCCGCCGGTGCTCCGGCCGCCCCTGCGGTCGCTTCACCGAGCAGCACCGCGCCGAGCAGCGCCGCGCCGAGCACCCCCGCCGTCCCGGCCTCCTCGGCGCCGGTCGTGCCGCCGAGCCCGAGCGCCAGTGCCGCCCCGGCCCACGTGCCGAGTGCCGCTCCGTCGAGCCACCCGCCGGTGCTGCAACACTCGCCGAGCAGTGCGCCGGCCTGGCAGCCCACCACCTCGGAGGGCGGCCCCCAGCCGCCGGCCACCACCCAGCCGCCCGCCGCACCGCAGCCGCCCGCCGCACCGCAGCCGGCGGGCTCCTGTGCGCACCACACCACCGGCTCCTGCGGCTGGGACGCGGGCCAGACCCCGGTCGGCTCCGGCGAGATGGCCCAGTGCAAGGACGGCTCCCCGTCCTACTCCGCGAACTTCTCGGGCACCTGCTCGCACCACGGCGGGGTGCTGTACTGGTTCAAGTGAGCCGAGACGCGGTCGAATCGGGTCGGGGCAGGTCAGGTCAGGCCAGCCGGCCGTCGTGCATCCGCAGCACCCGGTCGACCCGGTCCAGCAGGTCGCGGTCGTGGGTGACCATCACCGTCGCCGTCCCGTGGGTGCGGGTGACCTCGGCCAGCAGGTCGACGATCTGGGCGCCACGCTCGTGGTCGAGGGCCGAGGTCGGCTCGTCCACCAGCAGCACCGACGGGTTGCCGAACAGCGCCCGCGCGATGTTCACCCGCTGGCGTTCGCCGCCGGAGAGCTGGTGCGGACGGCGGTGCTGCTTGGAGCCGTCCAGGCCGACCGAGGCCAGCAGCGCGGCCGCCCGCTCCCGGGCCCCGCGCGGCCTGCCCCCTCGGACCGACTCCAGCACCAGCAGCTGTTCCAGCGCGGTGAGCGAGGCCAGCAGGTTGGACTGCTGGAAGACGATCCCGAGCCGGTCGCGCCGCAGCGCCGCCCGGGCCGCGTCGCCGAGCGCGCCCGCGTCCTGACCGTCTATCAGCACCTCGCCGCTGTCCGGCCGCAGCAGCGTCGCCGCGACCGCGAGCAGGCTGGACTTGCCGGAGCCGGACGGCCCGGCGACGGCGGTGAACTCGCCCGGCGCCACCTCCAGCGTCACCCCGTCCAGTGCGGTGAGCCGGTGCTCGCCGTCCGGGTACGTCAGGGTGACGCCCCGCAGCGCGAGGCCGGTCCGGGTCTTCAGAGCGGTGGTCATCGGTTGCCTCCCAGGGCGGCCAGCGGGTCGACGGAGGTGATGCGGCGGACGGCCAGCGCCGCCCCGGCCAGGCCGAGCAGCACCATGGCGGTGACCGGGACGGCCACGCTGAGCGGGCTCACGTCGAAGGGCACCGCCGAGGAGGCGACCAGCCCGCCGACCGCGCCGACCGCGCCCCCCAGCACGGCCCCGCCGAGCAGCACGGCCGCCGCCTGCGCGAGCGCGTCCCGGACCAGGTACGCGCTGCTCGCGCCGACCGCCTTCAGGACGGCGATGTCGGGCTTGCGCTGCACCGTCCAGACCGTGAAGAACGCCCCGACCACCAGCGCGCTCACCGCGAACAGGAAGCCCTGGATCATCTGCAGGCTGCCCTGCTCCGCCGAGTAGCCGTTGATCCCGGCCAGCGCGTCGTCGAGGGTGACCGTACTGGTGCCCTGGGCGGCGTCCAGCGCGCCGAGCCCGGCGCCGGATGAGGAGCGCAGCGCCAGCGCGGTCGGCCGGCTCTGGCCGCTGAGCTGCTCCCAGGTGGTGAGGGTGGTCCACACCGTCGGCGCGTGCGAGAGCGAACGCTCGGCGGTGACCCCGGAGACGGTGAGCGTGCTGGGGCCGACCTTCACCCGGTCGCCCGCCGACAGGTGGTACGTCGCGGCGGTGTCCGCGCCCAGCACGACCTGGCCGTCGCCCGCCGCGCCGCCGGAGCGCAGCGGCGGCAGCAGCCCGGCGGGCCCGCCGACCACGCTCACCGAGGCGGCCGCGTCGCTCGCGGTGAGCCGGGTCATCGAGATCCCGAACGGCTGCGCGGACTCGACGCCGGGCGCGGCGGCGAAGGCGGCGGCCTGGCCGGGGGAGACGCTGCTGTTGCTGAACGAGACCGTCGGCGCGGCGCCCGCCGGGGCGCCGAAGACGATCCGGTCGGCCGGCAGGCCGGCGACGGCGGACGAAGCGGCGGAGGCGAGCCCGCCGGTCAGGCCGTAGAGGAAGACGACCAGGGTGGTTATCAAGGTGACGACCGCGCCCATCAGGGCGAAGCGCCCCTTGGCGAAGCGGATGTCACGCAGTGCGACGAACACGGGGACCTTTCCGGGCAATCGGAGGTTTCGGTCTGCTCCTCCACTCTGTCGGCGCAGGCGGCCCGTTCCATCAGGGAGAGGAAGGGGCCCGGACCCGTGCGGGGGATGGACCCGGGAATCCATCGAACGGTTGATGCCCGGGCAGCCGGACCGGCCGGCCCGACCCCGTACCCTCGGACAGCGTGACCCGTACCGAACCACCCGCGCCGGAGGGCCCCGGCCATTCTGCGAACACCCCCGCCCTGCGGCTGATGAACCTCGCCCTGCACGGGCTGTTCTTCACCCTGCTGGCCGTCCTGGTGGCACGCGGGCTGGCCGACGGCACGCTCGGCGCGGCCGCGCTGGCCACCGCCGGCGCGCTCGCGGCCGCGTACGCGGCGGGCGGCGTGGTGGAGCGGATCCGGACCACCCGGCTCTGGGCCGGGGTCTGGCTGGCCACCGTGGTGCTGCTCTGGACCGGCCTCACACTGTGGCACCCCGAGTACTGCTACCTGGCCTTCCCGCTGTACTTCGTCTGCCTGCACCTGATGCCGGTGCGCTGGGCCGTCCCCGCCGTCCTCGGCCTCACCGCCGTCGTGGTCGCCGCCCAGGCCGGCACCGACGGCGGGCTGACCACCCCCAAGGTGCTCGGCCCGCTCGCGGGCGCGGCCGTCGCGCTGCTCACCGCGTACGGCTACGCCGCGCTCTACCGGGAGAGCCGGGAGCGCCAGCGGCTGATCGACGACCTGGTGCGGACGCGGGACGCGCTCGCCGCCAGCCAGCGGGAGGCCGGCGTGCTCGCCGAGCGGCAGCGCCTCGCCCGGGAGATCCACGACACCCTCGCGCAGGGGCTGTCCAGCATCGTGCTGCTGGCCCGCGCCGCCGACGCCGCACTGCCCGCCGACCCGGCGGTGGCCGGCGAGCGGATCCGCGAGGTCGGGCAGACCGCCGCCGCCAACCTCACCGAGGCCCGCCGCTTCGTCCAGGCGCTCACCCCGCCCGCGCTGGACGACGCCACGCTCACCGAGGCGCTGCGCCGCCTGGCGGCCGGGCCGGGCGCGGCCTTCCTGCTGGACGGCGAGCCGTACCCGCTGCCGGTGGAGGCGGAGGTGGCGCTGCTGCGGCTCACCCAGGAGGCGCTGGCCAACGCCGTCCGGCACGCGCGGGCGCGGCGGATCGCGGTCACCCTGACCTATCTCGACGACGAGGTGACCTTGGACGTCTTCGACGACGGCGTGGGCTTCGACCCGCAGTCCGCCCCCGCCGACCACGACCGCCCGACCTTCGGCCTGCACGGCATGCGCGAGCGGATCGCCGAGCTGGGCGGCAGCCTCACCGTCGAGTCGGCGCCGGGCGAGGGCACGGCCGTGGCGGTCTCGCTGCCGCTGCGGGTGCTCGCCGAGGCGGTGGCGCGGTGAATCCGGGTGCCGGCCGAGGCGGTGGCGCGGTGATCCGGGTGCTGCTGGTGGACGACCATCCGGTGGTCCGGCGCGGGCTGCGCGCGATGGTGGACGACCTGCCCGAGCTGGAGGCCGTCGGCGAGGCGGCGGACGGCGCCGAGGCGCTGCGGGTGCTGGAGTCGCTCGGAACCCGGCCCGACGTGGTGCTGATGGACCTTCAGATGGGCACCGGCATGCACGGCGTGGAGGCCACCCGGCGGATCACCGCGCTGCCCGACCCGCCCGCCGTGCTGATCCTCACCACCTACTCCACCGACGCGGACATCCTGGCCGCCGTGGAGGCGGGCGCGACCGGATACCTGCTCAAGGACGCCCCGCCGGAGGAGGTGGCGCTCGCCGTCCGGGCCGCCTCGCGCGGCGAGACCGTGCTCGCGCCGCCGGTCGCGGCCCGGCTGCTGGGCCGGGTCCGGGCCGGCCGGCCGACGCTGTCCCCGCGCGAGACGGAGATCCTCGGGCTGCTGGCGGAGGGGCTGGCGAACCGTCAGATCTCCAAGCGGCTGTTCATCAGCGAGGCCACCGTCAAGACCCATCTGGTGCACATCTACGACAAGCTCGGGGTCGACAGCCGGACGGCCGCGATCGCCTCCGGCCTGACCAGCGGCCTGATCCGCCCGGCCTGACCCGCCCGTGCCGGGCCGCCCGGTCGCCGCCCGGCCCGGGCCGCGCCGGGCGGCGAGCCGTGCACGGGGGGTGGGCCCCGGATAGAATGGCCGGGCTCGCCGGTTGACCGAACGGCCCGCGTCACGGGCCGGGCACCCCTCAGGAGACGGTCATGGTCGAGATTCCCCCGGATCCTCCGGGCGGTCCCACCCCCCGGGCCGGCGAAGGGCCGCCGACCGCCGCGAACGACCGGCTGGCGCTCAACGGCATGGGCAGCTTCGACTGGGACCTCGACACGGGGACGTACCACCTGGACGAGGTGGGCCTGGACGTCTTCGACCTGCGCCCGGACGAGTTCGACGGACAGGCCACCTCGCTGGCCGTCCGGGTGCCCCCCGAGGACAGTGCCCGCCTGGACGAGACCGTGTCGCGGGCGCTGCGCCAGGGCGACCTGACCTTCGCCTCGTACTTCCGCCTGGTCTGCCGCGACGGCACCCCGCGCTGGGCGCACACCCAGGGCCGGATCCTGCGCGACGAGCAGGCCCACCCGTACCGGATCGTCGGAATCGTCCGCAACGCCGAGGAGGAGCTCGCGCACGCCACGGCGATGCGCACGCTCGCCGCGGACCGGCGCCGCCAGACCGACTCGGTCCGCAGCACCACCGCGGCACTCGCCCGCGCGCTCACCGTCCACGACGTGACGAGCGTGCTGACCGACCCGGAGGGGCTGCGGCGGTTCGGGGCGGACGGGCTCGCCCTCGGGCTGACCGACGGGGTCCACATGCGCCTGGTGGCCGCGACCGAGGAGCCCTCGCCCGACCTGAAGGCCCTGGACGACCTCTCGCAGACCCGCCTGGAGGACGGGCTCCCGCTGGCGGAGGCCGTCCTCACCCGGCGCCCGCGGTTCATCGGCGCCGAGGACGAGCTGATCGCGCGCTACCCGCGGCTGCGCCCGTACGTCGAGCAGATGGGGATCCGCGCGGCCGCCTTCCTGCCGCTGGCCGCCCAGGCGCGCTCGCTCGGCGCGCTCGGGCTGTTCTACCGGGACCGCCGCCGGTTCAGCACCGAGGACCGCAACATCTGCATCGCGCTCGGCAGCGCCGTCGCCCAGTCACTGCAACGGGCGATGCTGTTCGACCAGGAACGCGAGTTCGCCACCACCCTGCAGACCACCATGCTGCCCCGGCGGATCCCCGAGATCACCGGCGGCGAGGTCGCCGTCCGGTACCGGGCCAGCCGCAGCGGCCGCGAAGTGGGCGGGGACTGGTACGACGTGGTGGCGCTGCCCGGCCGCCGGGTCGCGGTGGTGGTCGGCGACGTGGAGGGCCACGACAGCCACGCGGCCGCCATCATGGGCCAGCTGCGGATCGCGCTGCGCGCCTACTCCGCGGAGGGCCACACCCCGGCCACGGTGATGGCCCGCGCCTCGCGCTTCCTCGCCGAACTGGACACCGAACGGTCCGCGACGTGCATCTACACCGAGGCGGACCTGGAGACCGGCACACTGCGCCTGGTCCGGGCCGGCCACCTCGAACCGCTCGTCCGGCACGCCGGCGGCCGGATCGGCTGGCCGCCCGTGCGCGGCGGCCTGCCGCTCGGGGTCGCCACCCTGTTCGCCCAGGACGACTTCCCCGAGACCCGGCTCGACCTGAACCCCGGCGACACCCTGCTGCTCTGCACCGACGGGCTGGTCGAACACCCCGGCCGGGACATCTCCGACGGCCTCGCCGCGCTCGCGGACGCCGTCCGCACCGGCCCGGCGGACACCGAGGAACTCGCCGACCACCTGTGCCGCCTGCTGCTGGAACAGACCGGGCCCGACGACGACATGGCCCTCCTGCTGCTGCGCCGGTCGGCGGTACCCGGCGTCCACGCCTCGCGCCGGATGGTCCAGCACATCCACCAGGCCGACCCGGACGGCCTGGTCGAGGCCCGCACGATGCTCCGTCAGGCCCTCGCCGCATGGGGCGCGGTCGCGCTGAGCCCCGACATCGAACTGGTGGCGGACGAACTGCTCACCAACGCGCTGGTGCACACCGACGGCGGTGCGATCCTCACCGCCGAACTCGTCGCCTCGCCCAGCCCCCGGATCCGGCTGGCGATCCAGGACCGCTCCACCGAGTGGCCCCGGCGCAGGGCCCCCGGCGAGACGGCGACCTCCGGGCGCGGACTCCTGCTGGTCGACGCCCTGGCGGCGGGGTGGGGGGTGGAACCGCAGGGGACGGGGAAGAGCGTCTGGTGCGAATTCCCCGTCCCGGGGGGTTAGCCGTCCGGCTCGCCTTCAGTTGTACGGTCCAGGGGCGCGTGGGACTGCGCGAGGGCGGAAGGCGCGGGTCCGTGACTTCCGATGCGCGCAGTTCCCCGCGCCCCCTTGGGGGCCGGCCCTAACGGCCGGGACAACCCAGCGGAGCTTTCCGTGCTTTTAGCCGTGGGTGACGCACTTGTTGGCGCTGTTGGACCAGAGCCCCTGGAGGTCGAAGGTCCCGGTGGTCAGCGCGACGTACGCGTCGAGCTGCACGCAGGCGTCGCCGATCTCGCCGCCGCCGCCGTTCCAGCCGATGCTGGGCCAGGTGTCGGTGACGGTCTCGGCGTACTCGTGGGTCTCGGTCGACTCGATGCCGGAGAGCAGGCGTCCGTCGGTGAAGGTGGTGCAGGCGCCGGCGCCGCTGTCCGGGATGTACGGCAGGTTGGTGTAGGCGAGCTTGCCGTACGAGGCGGAGGTGGTGAAGTCGTGCCAGGCGCAGAAGCCGGAGTTCGGGAAGCCGTCCGGGTGGGTACCGGTCGGTGAGACGACCACGTACTGGGAGTTGAGGTTCGACGCCTGGGTGGTGTTGCCGAAGTGCCCGGCGGCCTTGACCGCCTCGGCGGCGAGGTTGGCGGCGGTCCCGTTGGCGGGGGCGGCGGCGGCGTTGTCGAACCAGACGCCGGCCAGCGGGGTGCTGGTCGGGTGCTGGACGTGGGTGCCCTTGGTGCCGCAGGTGACGGTGCCCTTGGCGACGCCTTCGCAGTACTGGTCGAGGATCGTGCCCCAGGTGTCCGACGCGCCGTAGAGGCCCTTGAACATGTTCTGCATGTCGGGGGCGACTCCGGCGGGGTCGGAGGACCACTGCGAACCCCAGAACACCAGGTAGACCTTGGGGGTGGGGGAGACCACGCCCTGGGTGGCGCTGGATCCGACCTTGAGGGTGTTGGTGGACCTCAGGGCGGGCGTCGCCTGCCCGGCGTGCGCGAGCGGCTTGGCGCCGTAGTGGGCGGCGGTCGGGGCGGCCTGGGCCTGTGCGCCGGAGGCGAGCGAGGTGGTGGCGAACGCGGCCAGGGCGAGCGCCGTGAGGGTGTGGGCGGCGGCCTTGAGCGGGCGTATGCGCACGATTTCCTCCCGAGTGAGGGTGTGGGGGTGAACTGCGTGCAGTGAAACGCGAGTTACCCAACCAGCCGGGGAGGAGGGCGTCCATAGTCCGGTCGCAGCTGGCCGAAAATTTTGCTGTGCCTATGCCAACTCGGCGAAGAATCACCGGTTCTGACCTTGCCTCGGGCGGCGCCGCTAGGGTGGGGAGTGTCGTCCGAGGACAAGTGCAAGAGGACAAGTGCAAGGGGAGTACGCATGACCGTGGATCTCGCCGGACTCGCCGTGCCGGTGGTGGCCGCGCCGATGGCGGGCGGGTCCTCCACCCCGCAGCTGGTGGCGGCCGTGAGCGGTGCGGGCGGGCTGGGGTTCCTGGCCGCCGGGTACCGCTCGACCGCCGCGCTGGCCGAACAGATCGCCACCGTACGGGGTCTGACGGACCGGCCGTTCGGGGTGAACCTCTTCGTCCCGGCCGGGCCCGGCGATCCGGCGGCGGTCGCCGCCTACCGGGCCCGGCTGCTCCCGGAGGCGGAGCGCTGGGGCGTCGAACTGCCCGCCGCCGTCGCGCCGGACCGCGACGAATGGGACGCCAAGATCGCCGCGCTGCTGGCCGACCCCGTCCCGGTGGTCTCGTACACCTTCGGCCTGCCCTCGCCCGCCGAGGCGGCGGCGCTGCGTGCCGTGGGCAGCACCCAGGTCGGTACGGTGACCACCGCGGCCGAGGCCCTGGCGGCGGTCGCCACCGGGATGGACGTGCTCTGCGTCCAGGGCCCGGAGGCCGGCGGCCACCGCGCCACCCACCGGGCCGACGCCGTCCCGGGGGAGACGCCGCTGCCGGCGCTGCTGGCCGAGGTCCGCCGGGTGACGGACCTGCCGCTGATCGCCGCGGGCGGCCTCGGCGACGGCCCGGCCGTCGCCGCCGCGCTGCGGGCGGGGGCCACCGCCGTCCAGCTCGGTACGGCCTTCCTGCGCGCGGACGAGTCCGGGGCCTCGCCGGCCCACCGGGCCGCGCTGGTGGACGGCCGGCTCACCGAGACCGTGGTCACCCGGGTCTTCACCGGCCGCCCGGCCCGCGCCCTGCGCAACGCCTTCGTCGACCGCTACCAGCCCTACGCCCCCACCGCCTATCCCGAGGTGCACCACCTCACCCAGCCGCTGCGCGCCGCCGCCGCCAAGCGCGGCGACACCGAGGCCCTGCACCTGTGGGCGGGCACCTCCCACTGCCTGGCCCGCACCGGCCCGGCGGCGGACATCACCCGTGAACTCTGGCGCGAGGCCCAGGCCTGACCGGGGGGCGCGGGGCGCTGCCACTCTCGTCCCCCGTGGGAGTGGATACGGGCGGAACCTGCCGGTACGGTATAAGGGACAACTTAATGTGGCGGCATGTGGGAGATCACTCTCGTAGGTCCGGTGAACGACTGGTTCCTGGACATCTGCGTGAACGAGCCGGACACCGCCAACCAGATTGCCGACGCGATCAACCTGCTGGCCCGAAGAGGCCCCCTGCTCGGGCGCCCGCTGGTCGACCGGATCCAGGCGAGTCGGTTGCACAACCTCAAGGAGCTGAGGCCCGGGTCGGTCGGCCGCTCGGAGATCCGGATGCTGTTCGTCTTCGATGCCGAGCGTGAGGCGATCTTCCTGGTGGCCGGGGACAAGAACGGTAAGTGGTCCCGCTGGTACGAGGAGAACATCCCCCTGGCCGAGCAGCGGTACGAGGAGTATGTCGAGGATCGAGCGAAGGGAGCGGGCGCATGAAGGGCCGTAGTTGGACCGATGTATGGGCCGAGGCACAGCGACTCAATCCGGACTTGGCCACGCCCGAGGCCGAGGCCGATCGTGCTCGGATCCGTACCGAGTCGCTCGCCCGGATCCGCGGCCACGAGCTGGCCGAGCTCCGGCGGGTCGCCGGGCTGACGCAGCGTGAGGTGGCGGGGCTGCTTGGGGTCAGCCAGGCGCGGGTGTCGCAGATCGAGCACGGCCAGGTGGACAGCCTCGACAATCTGCGTGCGTATGCCGCCGCGATCGGCGGCGAGGTGGACGTGACCGTCCGGCGTGGCGACCGGACGGTCAAGGTCGCCTGAGGAGAGATTCTGCGGAGGTAATCCTGAGGGCGGACTCCTGAGGGCGGACCCCCTGCGGGGCCCGCCCGCGGGCGGCGTCAGCCGAGGAGCGTGCCCATCCACTCCTCGATGCCCGCCACGGTGCGCGGCAGGGCGCCGGACATCAGGCGGGCGCCGTCGGCGGTGATCACCAGGTCGTCCTCGACCCGGACGCCGAGGCCGCGCAGCTCCAGCGGCAGGGTCTCGTCGTCGGGCTGGAGGTAGAGGCCGGGTTCGACGGTGAGGACCTGGCCCTCCTCCAGGACGCCGTCGAGGTAGGTCTCGGCGCGGGCCTTCGCGCAGTCGTGGACGTCCAGGCCGAGCATGTGGCCGGTGCTGCAGAGGGTGTAGCGGCGGAACAGGCCGCTGTCCTCCTGGAGGGCCTCCTCGGCGGAGATCCGGAGCACGCCCCAGTCGGCCAGCCCCTCGGCGATCACCCGCATCGCGGCCCGGTGGAAGTCGCGGAAGCTGGCGCCGGGCCGGAGCGTCGCGATACCCGCGTCCTGGGCGGCCAGCACCAGCTCGTACACCTGGCGCTGGACGGGTGAGAAGGTGCCGCCGAGCGGCAGGGTGCGGGTGATGTCGGCGGTGTAGAGCGTGTCGGTCTCGACGCCCGCGTCGAGCAGCAGCAGCTTGGACGGGTCGAGCGGGCCGTCGTTGCGGATCCAGTGCAGGACGCAGGCGTGCGCCCCGGAGGCGACGATGGTCTCGTAGCCGGTGCCGTTGCCCTCGGCGCGGGCGCGCTGGTTGAAGGCGCCCTCCAGCCAGCGTTCGCCGCGGGCGTGCCGCAGGGCGGCGGGCAGCGCGCGGACCACGTCGGCGAAGCCGGCGACGGTGTGGTCGACGGAGAGCTGCAGCTGTTCGATCTCCCAGGCGTCCTTGACCAGGCGCAGTTCGCCGAGGGTGGTGGCGAGCGCGGAGTCGCGGTCCGCGTCGGCGGCGCTCGGCCGGCCGGTGGCGGCGTCCAGGGCGGGGTCGGCGCCGGCCAGCACGCGGGTGGCGGGCTGGGGGCCGGTCAGCAGCTTGTCCAGGTCGTCCAGGTGCGCGGTACGGATGCCGGTCAGCTGCGCGGCCTCGTCGAGGTCGGCGCGGCGGCCGACCCAGAACTCGCCGTAGCGGCGGTCGCGGTAGAACTCCGAGCCGTACGGGCTGCCGCCGCCGCGCGGCGAGCGCGGGCGCAGGTAGAGCACGGGCTCGCCGCTGGGCTCGACCACCAGGACGTGCCCGACCTGGTCCTCGCCGGTCAGGCCGGTGAGCCAGGCGTACGCGCTGTGCGGGCGGAAGCGGTGGTCGCAGTCGTTGGTGCGGACCTTCAACTGCCCCGCGGGGACGATCAACCGCTCGCCGGGGTAGGCGGCGGCGAGCCGGGCGCGGCGGGCCGGCATGACGTCGTACCCGGCGACGCGGTGGCTCGCGGAGAGCGGGGTGGGGGCCCACTGGGTGCCCATGAAGGCGTCCAGGGCGGCGGAGACGGGCAGGTCGTGACTGCCGGTGTTGAGGACGGGGGTCTTGGGGTCGGTGGTCACTGCGGCGGCTCCTCTGCCGTGGCGGCGGGTGGGCGGTTTGTCCGTCCCGGTAGGGCTGATCTGCACTGATCGTCCTTGTGGCGGAAAGGAGTTGACACGGCGTCCGGACACAGCTCGGTAACGGCCCGCTCCACCTCTTGCCAGTGCAATTTCACATTACTATGTTACGGGTCACACCCCGGCGACGGCTAGACCTCAGGTCGCCGCGTCGGGGGTGACCCGGATCAGCCCCGGGGTCCGAACAAGGCCACGACCATGGCCCCCCACTGCGGAGTTGCACATGACCAGGCGTACCCACACCGCCCTCGCGGCGGCGATCGCGGCAGCACTCACCCTCGGCCTCGGAGCGTGTTCCAGCAGCACCGGCGGCGACTCGGCCGCCGTCGACGGCAAGGGCATCACCACCGAGGGCAACGGGATCATCGGCGGTACGCCGGTCAAGGGCGGCACCCTCAACATCCTCTCCAACCAGGACTTCTCGCAGCTGGACCCGACCCGCAACTGGGTGGAGCCGGAGATGGACTTCGGCCTGCGGACGCTCTACCGCACGCTGACCACCTTCAAGGCCGCCCCCGGCGCGGAGGGCCTGCAGATCGTGCCGGACCTGGCCACCGACCTCGGCACCCCGAGCGACAACGGCAAGACCTGGACCTTCCGCCTGAAGGACGGCCTCAAGTACGAGGACGGCTCCCCGATCGTCACGGACGACATCAAGTACAACGTCGAGCGCTCGTTCTCCCCCGAGCTGCCCGGCGGCCCGGACTACGCCAAGCAGTACCTGAACGCCCCGAAGGGCTACGCGGGCCCGCTGAAGGGCCAGCGCCTGGGCAAGGAGGCGATCGAGGTCCCCGATGCCAAGACGATCGTCTTCCACCTCAAGCGCCCGGTCGCCGAGTTCGGCTACACCGTCACCCTGCCGACCTTCGCACCCGTCCCGGTCGCCAAGGAGACCGGCGCCAACTACAGCAACCACCCGTTCTCCTCGGGCCCGTACAAGATCGACTCGTACGACCGCGGCAAGCGCCTGGTCCTGGTCCGCAACACCAACTGGGACCCGGGCACCGACACCGTCCGCAAGGCGTACCCGGACAAGATCGTGGTGGACCAGACCCTCGGCAGCGCCGGGATCGCCGACCGGCTGGTCGCCGACCAGGGGGACGACAAGAACGCCATCATGTACGCCGACCTGACGCCGGCCAAGATTCCCGACGTGATCACCAACCCGTCGGTCAAGTCCCGTCTGGTGAGCCAGAGCGAGGGCTGTACGGCGATGCTGGACATGAACACCAGCAAGGCGCCGTTCGACAACCCCAAGCTGCGCCTGGCCATGCAGTACGCGGTGGACAAGGACGCGTTCCAGGCCTCCGTCGGCGGTCCGGCGCTCAGCGACATCGCCACCAGCTACCTCCCCCCGGCGCTGACCGGCGGCTCGCCCGTGGACCACTTCAAGATCCCGGTGGCCGGTGACCCGGCCAAGGCCAAGCAGCTGCTGGCCGACGCGGGCTTCGCGAACGGGTTCTCCACCGAGATCACCGTCTCCACCGGTGCCAAGCAGCAGGCCGAGGCGGTCCAGGCGGCGCTGAAGAAGTTCAACATCAACGTCACCATCAACGCGGTCGACGCCAGCGTCACCAACTCGGTGATCGGCAGCAAGGACAAGCAGACCGGCCTGGCCATCACCGGCTGGTGCCCCGACTACCCGTCGGCCGCCACCTTCCTGCCGATGATCTTCGACGGCCGCTCCATCGTCGACACCGGCAACCAGGGCGACGTCACCCGCTTCAACGACCCGGCCGTCAACGCGGAGCTCGACCGGATCGCCGCGCTGACGGACGTCAAGGCCGCCAACGACGCCTACCTGGCGCTGAACGACAAGATCATGGACGAGTCGCCCGCCGTGCCGATGAGCTGGCAGAAGAAGCCGCTGCTGGTCGGCTCCAACATCGCCGGCGCGTACGCCAACTCCGTCTGGTCCGGCGAGCTCGACTACGCCGCCATCGGCCTCAAGTCCGTCAAGTAGAGCGGGAGCCGCGACCATGACTGCCCCGCTCTCCACGGGCCTGCCCGGGGGAGCGGGGACGGCGGCCAGTGACCCTGGCGACGCCGTTCCCGCCCCCGACGCCGAGGCCCCCGCCTCCCCCTGGCGGCTGACCTGGAGCCGGCTGCGCCGCCGCCGGATCGCCCTGGTCGGCCTCGCCATCATCGCCTTCTTCGTGCTGACCGCCGCCTTCGCCCCGCTCATCACGGCCGTCAGCGGCCACGGCCCGACCGACACCGACAAGAAGTCCGTCGACCCGTACCTCGGCGGCCTGCCGCGCGGCACGCTCGGCGGGGTCAGCCCGAGCCACTGGCTCGGGGTCGAGCCGATGCTCGGCCGGGACGTCTTCGCCCGGCTGCTCTACGGCGCACAGGTCAGCCTGCTGGTCGCCTTCAGTGCCGCCCTGATGATCACCCTGATCGGCGTGCTGCTCGGCATCACGGCCGGCTACTTCGGCGGCCGCACCGACACCGTGATCAGCCGGTTCATGGACGTCATGATGTCCTTCCCCAGCCTGATCTTCATGATGGCGCTGCTCTCGGTGGTCAAGGACGTCAACCGCGTCCTGCTGCTGATCGTGGTGATGAGCCTGTTCAGCTGGCCGTACATCGCCCGGGTGATCCGCGGGCAGACGATGTCCCTCAAGCACCGCGAGTACGTCGAGGCGGCCCGGGTCAGCGGCACCTCCAGCGCCCGGATCCTGTTCACCGAGATCCTGCCCAACCTGACCGGCACGATCATCGTCTACGTCACGCTGGCCATCCCCGGCCTGATCGGCACCGAGGCCGGGCTCACCTACCTGGGTGTCGGGGTCCGCCCGCCGACCCCCAGCTGGGGCCAGATGATCGCCGACTCGGCGCTCTACTACAAGGTCGACCCGATGTTCTTCGTCCTCCCCAGCGCCTGCCTCTTCCTGGTGGTGCTGGCCTTCACCCTGCTCGGCGACGCGCTGCGGGACGCCCTGGACCCGAAGGGCAGCCGCACATGACGGGCTTTCTGATCCGCCGCCTGCTCGGCATCGCGGCCACCCTGCTGGTGATCTGCGCGGTCACCTTCTGCATCTTCTACCTGCTGCCCAACGACCCGGCCACCCAGTTCTGCGGCAAGGACTGCGCGCCGGACCAGATCGCCCTGGTCCGCAAGCAGATGGGCCTGGACGCCCCGCTGATCGTCCAGTTCGGCCACTACGTGGCCGCCATCTTCGCCGGCCGCACGATGGGCAGCGGGCAGTACGCGGTGCAGTGCGGCTTCCCCTGCTTCGGGTACTCCTTCCAGAGCGGCCGCCCGGTCTGGGACCTGATGATGGACCGGCTCCCGACCAGCGCCTCGCTGGCCGTCGGCGCCGCCCTGCTCTGGGTGCTCTTCGGGATCAGCGCCGGGGTGCTCTCCGCGCTGCGGAAGAACTCCTGGATCGACCGGACGGTCATGGTCGGCACGATCGGCGCCGCCGCGCTGCCGGTCTACTTCACCGCGATGATCCTGCTGTACGTGGTCGTCACGGTGCTGAACCTGATCCCGTACCCGCGCTACATCGCCTTCTCCGAGGACCCGGTCGGCTGGCTGCGCAACCTGATCCTGCCGTGGGTCACCCTGGCGCTCGCCTCCGCCGCCATCTACGCCCGGATGACCCGCAGTTCGGTGATCGAGACGCTCGCCGAGCCGTTCGTCCGGACGGCCCGCGCCAAGGGCCTGCGCGAGCGGCGGGTGGTCGCCAAGCACGGGCTGCGCCCGGCGCTCACCCCCGTCGTCACCATGCTCGGGATGGACCTGGGCAGCCTGCTGGCCGGCGCGATGATCACCGAGTCGCTGTTCGGGCTCCCGGGCGTCGGCAAGCTGTTCGCCGACTCGCTCAACAAGTCCGACCAGCCGGTGATCATGGGCATCACCCTGCTGGCCTCCTTCTTCATCGTCAGTTCCAACCTGGTCGTGGACCTCGTCTACGCCTGGATCGACCCCAGGGCGAGGCTGTCATGACACTGCTCGAAGTCCGCGACCTCGCGGTCGAGTTCAGCACCCCCGAGGGCACCGTCCGGGCCGTCAAGGGCGTCGACTTCACCGTCGGGCGCGGCCGGACGCTGGGGATCGTCGGGGAGTCCGGGTCGGGCAAGTCCGTCACCTCGCTGGCCGTGATGGGCCTGCACCGGGGCGCGAAGGTCACCGGCTCGGTCCGGTACGAGGGGACGGAGCTGCTCGGTGCGCCCGAGGAGACCGTCCGCAAGCTGCGCGGCCGCCGGATGGCGATGGTCTTCCAGGACGCGCTGACCTCGCTGCACCCGTACTTCACCATCGGCGACCAGATCGCCGAGGCCTACCGGGAGCACCACGGCGGCACCCGCAGGGCGGCGCTGAAACGCGCGGTGGAGGTGCTCGGCGACGTCGGCATCCCCGAGCCCGCCCGCCGGGCGGGGGAGCACCCGCACCAGTTCTCCGGCGGCATGCGCCAGCGCGCCATGATCGCCCTCGCGCTCTCCTGCGAACCGGACCTGATCATCGCGGACGAGCCGACCACCGCGCTGGACGTCACCGTCCAGGCGCAGGTGCTGGAACTGCTGGCGAAGATCCAGCAGGACCGCGGCCTCGGCATCATCATGATCACCCACGACCTCGGGGTGATCGCCCGGGTCGCCGACGACGTGCTGGTGATGTACGGCGGCTCGGCCGCCGAACAGGCCCCCGCCGACACGCTGTTCACCGCCCCCCGGCACCCCTACACCCGCGGCCTGCTCGACTCGCTGCCCCGGCTCGACGCCGAGGACGGCGAGGCGCTGCGCTCCATCCCCGGCAGCCCGCCCTCGCTGCTCGACCCGCCGGCCGGCTGCGCCTTCCACCCGCGCTGCCCGGTCTACGCGGCGAACCCCTCCCCGCTCTGCACCGGCGAGCGCCCGCTGCTGCGGCAGGTCGCGCCCGGACACCAGAACGCCTGCCAGCTCGACGAGGTGACCGTATGACGGGGAACGACCCGAAGACCGCCCTGCTGACCGTCAAGGACCTCGGGATGACCTTCCCCGGGCCGCGCGGCACCTTCCGCCGAGGCGGCGGGATCAAGGCGGTGGACGGCGTCAGCTTCGACGTCCGGCCGGGGGAGACCCTCGGACTGGTCGGCGAGTCCGGCTGCGGCAAGTCCACCACCGGGCGGATGCTGGTCCGGCTGCTCGACCCGACCGCCGGCCGGGTCGACTTCCGGGGCAAGGACATCACCCGGACCGGCCAGCGCGAGCTGCGCCCGCTGCGCAGCAAGCTCCAGATGATCTTCCAGGACCCGTTCGCCTCGCTGAACCCCCGGCAGACCGTCCAGCAGATCGTCTCCGCGCCGCTGCGCGCCCAGGGCACCTCCGCCGACGCGATCCGCCGCGAGGTCCGCGAGCTGATCCAGCTGGTCGGCCTCGCCCCCGAACACCTGGAGCGCTACCCGCACCAGTTCTCCGGCGGCCAGGCGCAGCGGATCGGCATCGCCCGCGCGCTGGCCACCCGCCCGGAGCTGGTCGTCGCCGACGAACCGGTCTCCGCCCTCGACGTCTCCATCCAGGCCCAGATCGTCGGGCTGATGGAGCGGCTGCAACGCGAACTCGGGGTCGCGTACGTCTTCATCGCCCACGACCTGGCCGTGGTGAAGCACATCAGCCACCGCGTCGCCGTGATGTACCTCGGCCGGATCGTCGAGATCGGCGACAAGCACGAGGTGTACGGCAACCCCGCGCACCCGTACACCAAGGCCCTGCTCTCCGCCGTTCCGCTGCCCGACCCGGCGGCCGAACGCGTGCGGGAGCGGATCGTCCTGCTCGGCGACCCGCCGAGCCCGGCCAACCCGCCGAGCGGTTGCACCTTCCATCCCAGGTGCGCCAAGGCCCAGGACGTCTGCCGCACGGAACCCCCGCTGCTGCAGATCACCACGGCGGGCGGCGGCAGGCAGGCCGCCTGCCACTTCCCGGAGGCCTGACCCCGGGCCGGACCCGCCCGCCGCCGTACCGCCGCCGCCACCCCTCCCCGGCGGCGGTACGGCCCCGAGCGCGCCCGACCGGCGTCCGTACCGTCCACGCCCTCGTACCGTCCAGCCCGTCCAGGCCCCTGTACCGCCAACCCGCCCGCGTCGCCCACCCCACTCGCGCCGTCCGGCACCCCCCACTCCTCCACTCCATCCGGAGCACACGTGTCGACCCCCCGCACCGCGCGAAGAGTTCTGATCGCCACCGCGCTGGCAGCCTCCCTCACGCTGCCGGCCGTGCAGAGCGCGCAGGCCCTCGCGCCCGCCGCCGTGACGGCGGCACCCCACGCCGCCACCACAGCCGCCACCGCCACCACCCCCGACCCGACCGGCTACGACGACACCGCCGACGTCGGCTCCGCCGACGTCGTGCCGGGCGGGGCCGCACCCGGCCCCGGCGGCGGGTCCAACAACAACGTGCACGGGGTACCCGGCCTGATGCCCGCGCGGATCGGCGCCCCCGGCCCGAACGCCACCACGGCGGCGCCGAACGCCCCGCTGGCGGTCTCGGCCGCCGGTGTGCCGTGCACGGTCGACGCCTTCTCGGCGCTGACCCCGCAACAGCTGGTCACCTTCCTGGGCGACCCGGCGATCACCGTCGACGGCTGCCTGCGCAACGTCATCTGGAACTGGGACGCCCGGCTTGCCCCCGCCATGGACGCCGCGCACATCCAGGCCGTCGCGAACGCGATCGTCGCCCGCTCGGCGGCCGAGGGCGGCACCGGCGGTCAGCACCTGTACGAGATGTGGACCTACCTCCAGGCCGTCGCCTACCTGGCCTGGGGCAACCCCGCGATCAGCGTGGACGCCCCGGCCACCCAGGCCGCCCTCCAGCAGGCCGTCACCGCGTACGGCGCGAGCGCGCACGCCTTCGACCCGACCACCCTGGCGGGCAACACCCTGCGGGAGGTGCTGATCACGGGCGGCATCACCGGCCTGCGGCAGCACCAGCTGCCGCTGATCAAGAAGGTGCTCGCCATGTTCGCCCCCGGCAGCGCCGTCACCGGCGACCCGGGCTGGGGCAACGCGGCCTTCGGCGCCCTGAACGCCAACTACCTGGGCATCGCCAACAACGACCCGGCCTTCGAGGCCGCCGTGACGGCCGACCCGTCCTACGTCGCGGCCTTCCGCGCGTTCGCCGGCTACGGCCACCTCACGGGCACCGCCAACGCCTGGGTGGCCCGCGACGCGATGGGGGAGTACGGCCGCTTCGGCCAGGTCCCGGCGCTGAAGAGCGCCGTCACCGCCGACCTCGGCAACGTCTTCACCCAGGTCGCCACCGTCTTCGGCGCCTGGTCCGACCCGTGGGTCAAGCTGGCCGGCTGGCTCAACACGTACGGGCTGTGCCGGCAGTACAACGTCTGCACCACGGACATCGAGGCCAGGCTCTTCCCGTACACCTACAAGTACGACAACGGCGCCGTCGAGGTGCACACCGCCCTCGACAAGGCCACCGTCGACCAGATGTACTACGCCAGCAAGCAGGTGAAGACCCAGTACTTCCGGGTGCTCGGCACCGACGTCCCGCTGGCCGGCGACGTCAACTCCACGCTGCACATCCACCTGTACGCCTCGCGCTCCGACTACGAGGTCTACCACCCGCTGCTCACCGGGATGAGCACCAACAACGGCGGCATCTACATCGAGCAGGGCGCCACCTTCTACACCTACCAGCGCCGGGTGCCGCAGGACTCCACCCTGACGCTGGAGGAGCTGTTCCGGCACGAGTACACCCACTACCTCAACGGCCGCTGGGCGATCCCGGGCTACTTCGGCGACCCGCGCTGGTACGCGGGCGACATGCTCACCGCGATGGACGAGGGGACGGCCGAGTTCTTCGACGGTTCGACCCGCGACCAGGGCATCCTGGTGCGCAAGTCGCTGGTCGCCAAGCTCGCGCAGGACGAGGCGGCCGGCATCCCCCGGATGACCGTCAGCGAGCTGCTGCACGCCAAGTACACGGACACTCCGGCGTTCCACTTCTACAACTACGCCGGGACGTTCTTCGAGTTCCTCTGGCAGAGCCACCCCTCGCTGATCCGCGAGATGTACGGCTACCAGCGCGCCGACGACCCGGCCGGCTTCGACGCCTGGCGCACCCGGCTCGGCAACGACGCGGGGCTGCAGGCCGCGTACTACGCCTTCCTCGACGCGCAGATCGAGAACGTCGACGGCCTCTACGTCCCGAGCACCTCCTTCACCGCGAACGGCTCCCTCCAGTACGCCTACCCCGCCGAGGTGCAGGCCGCGTTCGCCAAGGCCACCGCCAACACGCCCAGCTGCGTGGACAACGGCGACTGGGCCAACAAGCCGATGCGTTTCGTCTGCACCGGGCAGATCACCGCGAACCTCTCCAACTCCGGTAACCCGGACCAGGTGTTCAAGGACATGTCGGGCACGGTCGACTACTTCGTCCTGCAGCGGACGAAGGGCGTCGCCAACAACCTCGACGACATGAACTGCTACTTCGGCCCCGTCAACGTCTGGCCCACGGGCCGGGCCGGCACCTCCAACTACACCTGCGAAGGCCCCCTCCGCCGGTGACCCGACCCCCGGTCGGGCGCGGCGGGGAACCGTCATTACGCGGGCCGCGCCCGACCGGGCCCCTCTCCACACCTGACAGAAAGGCCCCACCCACGTGACCCAGACCCCGCCGCCGCTCAGCTGGGACGGCAGCGCCCGTCCGTCCGGCCGCACCGAGCACACCGGCTCCGTGGACACCGGGCTCGACGTCCCCGGCCTGCTGGTCCGGGCCACGGCCGTCGGCGCCGGACCGGCCACCGTCACGGTGACACCGCAGCGGACGCCCGGCGTGGTGCTGATCGAGGTCACCACCGGCGAACCCGACGACGGGCTGCCCGCCCGGGTCCGGGTGGAGTGGCGGCTGCCGTGCACCGGGGCCACCGCGCTCTGGACCCCGACCACCGACACCCGCTGGCTGCCGCCGTCCTGGCGCGAGCCCCGGACGGCCGCGCTGGCCAAGGGCGCGCCGGTCGGCAGCCTGGTCGGCAGCGGCGACGCCGCGCTGTGCACCTTCGCGGCCGGCGAGCTGGTACTGCCCGTCGACATCGGCGAGGGCGCGGTCGAGGAGACCGGCGAGTTCACCTGGTGGGTCGAGCACGAGGGCCCGACGCTGCGCCTGCTGCTCGACCTGAGCGGCCGCCACTTCGCCGACACGGTACGGGACTGCGCCGCCTGGTGGGCCACCCTGCTGCCGCCCGCGCCGGTGCCGCCCGCCGCCTTCGCACCGGTCTTCTGCACCTGGTACGCGCTGCACCTGGCGATGACCTCCGCCGACGTGGAGCGGCTCGCCGCCCTCGCCGCGCCGCTCGGCTTCGGCGCCCTGATCGTCGACGACGGCTGGCAGACCGACGAGCGCTCCCGCTCCTACGCCACCACCGGGGACTGGCAGCCCGCCCCGGCCGGCTTCCCCGACTTCGCCGCGCACGTCGAGCGGGTGCAGGCGCTCGGCCTCGACTACCTGGTCTGGTACGCCCTCCCGTTCGCCGGTGACCGCAGCGCGGCCGTCGGCGAGCTGGCCGCCCACTCGCTGGCCCGGCTGCCGCAGCTGGAGACGTACGTCCTGGACCCGCGCAGCGCCGCCGTCCGGGCCCACCAGGTCGAGCGGCTGGCCGCCGCCGTGGAGAAGTACGGCGTGGACGGCCTGAAGATCGACTTCATCGACACCTTCGTCCGCACCACGGCCACCGGCGCCTCGCCCGACCCCGACTGCGCGACCGTCGACGAGGGCGTCCGCAAGCTGCTCGCCGAGCTCGACGCACGGCTGCGGGCCGCCCGACCGGACGTGCTGGTCGAGCACCGGCAGCCGTACGTCGGCCCGGGCCTGTGGCCGTACGCGACGATGGTGCGGGCCACCGACTGCCCGCACAACGCCGCCGAGAACCGCGCCCGGACGGCCGACCTGCGGCTCACCGCCGGGCCCCTCGCCGTCCACGCCGACCCGCTCACCTGGCACCCGTCCGAGAGCCCCGAGCAGATCGCGGTGCTGCTGCTGTCGGTGCTCTTCTCGACCCCGCAGGTCTCGGTCGACCTGGGCGTCCAGGGGCCGGAGCAGCTCGCCGCGCTGCGGTTCTGGCTCTCCGTGATGCGCGAGCACACCGCGCTGCTCCAGCGCGGCGACCTGCGGCCGTACCGCCCGGAACTCGGCTACCCGCTGATCGAGGCCCGGCACGGCCGCAGCCTCGCCTTCGGCCGCTACGCCCCGCTGCCCGCATCCGTCACCGGCGACTGGGACACCCTGCTGCTGGCCAACGCGGACCCGGACACCCTCGTCCGGCTGGCCTTCGACACGGCGCCGGGGCAGCTGTCGGTGCTGGTGCAGGACTGCTTCGGCGGCACCGTCGCGGAGGCCGCGACGGCCGTGGACGGGCGGGAGCTGGCCCTGCACGTGCCGCTCGGGGGGTTGCTGACGCTGCGGCGCTGAGGCCGCCCCCGCCGGGCCGGGCGCGCCCCGCCGCGCCCGGCGGGGCCGTCAGGTCCGCTGCTCCTGCGGCGCGTTCTGCCGCCGGTCCAGCTCGGCGATCTCGGGGTGGTGCAGGTCGAAGGCCGGGCACTCCGAGCGGATCCGGGGCAGGGTGGTGAAGTTGTGCCGGGGCGGCGGACAGGAGGTGGCCCACTCCAGTGAGCGGCCGAAGCCCCACGGGTCGTCCTCCTCGACCTTCGTCCCGTGCCTGCTCGTCGTCCAGACGTTGTAGAGGAACGGCAGGGTCGAGAGGCCGAGCAGGAACGAACCGATGCTGGAGACGGTGTTCAGCGTGGTGAAGCCGTCCGAGGCGAGGTAGTCGGCGTAGCGGCGGGGCATGCCCTCGGCGCCGAGCCAGTGCTGCACCAGGAAGGTGGTGTGGAAGCCGACGAACAGCGTCCAGAAGTGCAGCCGGCCGAGCCGCTCGTCGAGCATCCTGCCGGTCATCTTGGGCCACCAGAAGTGGAAGCCGGCGAACATCGCGAAGACGACCGTGCCGAAGACCACGTAGTGGAAGTGGGCGACGACGAAGTACGAGTCCGAGACGTGGAAGTCGATCGGCGGGGAGGCCAGCAGCACGCCCGTCAGGCCGCCGAACAGGAAGGTGACCAGGAATCCGCAGGCCCAGAGCATCGGGGTCTCGAAGCTCAGCGAGCCCTGCCACATGGTGCCGATCCAGTTGAAGAACTTGACCCCCGTCGGCACGGCGATCAGCAGGGTCATCACCGAGAAGAACGGCAGCAGCACCTGGCCGGTGACGAACATGTGGTGCGCCCAGACCGTGATCGACAGCCCGGTGATGGCGAGGGTGGCGGCGACCAGGCTGGTGTACCCGAAGACCGGCTTGCGGCTGAAGACCGGGATGATCTCGGTGATGATCCCGAAGAACGGCAGCGCGATGATGTAGACCTCGGGGTGGCCGAAGAACCAGAACAGGTGCTGCCAGAGCATCGCGCCGCCGTTGGCCGGGTCGAAGACGTGCGCCCCGAACTTCCGGTCCGCCTCCAGCGCGAGCAGCGCGGCGGCCAGGACGGGGAAGGCGAAGAGCACCAGCACGCTGGTGAGCAGGATGTTCCAGACGAAGATCGGCATCCGGAACAGCGTCATGCCCGGCGCGCGCAGGCAGATGATGGTGGTGATGAAGTTGACCGCTCCGAGGATCGTGCCGAAGCCGGAGAGCGCCAGGCCCATCGCCCACATGTCGGCGCCGACGCCCGGCGAGTGCAGTGTGCTGTTCAGCGGCGCGTAGGCGAACCACCCGAAGTCGGCCGGGCCGTCCGGGGTGAGGAAGCCGCCCATCGCGATCAGCGAGCCGAACAGGTAGAACCAGTAGGCCACCATGTTCAGCCGGGGGAAGGCCACGTCGGGTGCGCCGATCTGCAGCGGCATGATCCAGTTGCTGAAGCCCGCGAAGAGCGGGGTCGCGAACATCAGCAGCATCGCGGTGCCGTGCATCGTGAACAGCTGGTTGAACTGCTCGTTCGTCATCAGTTGGAGGCCAGGCCGGGCGAGTTCGGCCCGCATCAGCATCGCCATCAGGCCGGCCAGCAGGAAGAAGCCGAACGAGGTGACCAGGTAGAGCGTGCCGATCTGCTTGTGGTCGGTCGTCGTCAGCCAGCTCACCAGCACCCGGCCCCGGGCCCGCCGGGTACGGCCCGCGGGCGCGGGCGGCCGGGGCCTGCCCAGGTTCTCGTTGAGAATCGTCACCGACGCCCGCCTCCCGTCGCCCGGAACTCCTCCGGGTAGCTGACCCATCACTATCAGTCAGCACTGACAGGCGCATGCGGCGCGCCGAGCGGCCCCCGGGGCGGCGCCGGGAGGGCCGGGGCCGAGGGGCGCGGAGCCGAGTGGCCCGGTGCCCGCGCAGGGGGGCGCCTGTGGCGGCGCGGGCACCGAGAGAAGCCCGGGCGGGGGCTAGGGGACCCCGGCCCGGGCCGGCCCGTCGCTCACCGGGTGGCCGTCGGCGGCCATCCGGTGAGCACCTTCGTCACCGGGTCCTCCGGTGGACAGATGAGCGGCCGTCCGCAGGACCTGCCGCTGAGCCGACTCTAGAAGCCCGCCGCCCTGCGGCGGTACTGCACGAGTGCACGGTCCGCGCCGGGCCGGCTGTCACGGGTGCACGGTCTGCGGCAGCTCCAGCTCGCCGAGAGCGGCGAAGGCGAGCGCCACCTCGTAGACCCCGCCGCCGCCCGACAGCAGCTGGCGCTGCAGCAGCCGTTCGGCGCCGCGCAGGTGGTCGCGGACGGTCTGCGGGTGCAGGCCCAGCCGCTCGGCGGCCCGCTCGACGCCGGTGTTCGCGGTGAGCCAGCCGAGCAGCGTGCCGCGCAGACCGCGCCCGTCCTCCTCCAGCCGGCCGAGCAGCCCGGCGGCCCACCCCCGGGCGCCCTCCCCGGCCAGCAGCCCGGTCAAGGCCACCGGGCCCGGTCCGGCGGGCCCGGAGCCGGAGCCGCCGACCCGCAGGGCCAGGTGCAGCACCGCCCGGCCGAGCACCTCGGAGAGGTCGAGGCCGAGGAGCCCGGCCGCCCGGTCCAGCCTGGCCCGGACGGTGTTGCGGCTGACCCCGAGAATCTTTCCGGCGCTGGTCGCGGGGAACTCCAGCCCCAGGTGCAGCGTCCCGAGCAGCTGGTCCCGGCCGACCAGCGGTACGGCATGCAGCGGCCGGAGCACCTCGGCCGCCCAGCGGGCGGCCGTCGGCGCGTCGAGCACCTGGGTGAGCCGGCTCTCGACGGTGTAGAGCGCGGCCCGCCCCGGGGCCAGCCGGGCCACCGCCAGGGCGCGGACGGCGTCGCCGTAGGCCCCGGCGGTCTGGGCGGGCGGCAGCGGGCCGCTGCCGCCGAGGAACCGTTGCGGGTGGCCGGCGGCGAAGCGGCGCAGCGTCAGGCCCACGACGTCCCACCCGTCGTCCGGGCTGTCGTCCCGGGCGCTTCCCGGGCCGTCGTCCGGGCCGGTGTTCGGGCTGTCGTCCCGACTGTCGTCCGGACCTTCGTCCCGGGCCGGGCCGGCCGGATCTTCGAGGGGAGCCACCACGATCAGGTGCTGCTCGGTGGCCGGACAGCGGACCACCAGGGCCCGTCCCTCGGTGGCCGCGCCGCACGCGCGTGCCAGTGCGTCCCGTTCGTCCGCCGGGCCTTCCAGGACGTAGACCCGCGCGGTCGCGGTGTCGAGCAGCCCCCGGGCGAGCCCTTCGGCGGCCCGCTGGGCGAGGGTGACCTCCCCGCCCATCAGCAGTTGGAACACCCCGACGCGCAGGTCGGCCGCGACCTCGGCCAGCCGGTCGCGGTCGGTCTCGGCCCGCCGGAGGGCGATCAGCGGCGCGAGCAGTTCGGCGGCGCGGGTGACCAGGGCGCCGGCCTGCGGGTCGAAGGGCGCCGGCAGACCGACCGTCAGCACGGGCCGGCCGCCGCCGTCCCCGGTGCGTCCGACGGCCGTCAGCCGGATGCCGAGTCCGCCGTCGTCGAGGGCGGCGGAGTCCAGCCGCCCCTTCGAGACCTCGGCGGCGGCGGCCGCGCTCGCGGCGAGCTGGTGCCAGGCCGTCGGCGGTGCCGCGGCCGGGGCGGGGCCGCTCAGCGTGACGCAGCCGCCGATCGCCCGGGCCAGCCAGTCGACCAGCCGCTCGACCCGCCGGTCCTGCGGGCCCTGGTCACGGGCGTGGCCCAGGAGTTCCTCGTACAGGCGCAGCTGGTGCCGGGCCTCGCGCAGCCGTTCGGCGTCGACCAGTCGGGCGACCCGGGCCCAGCAGACCTCCGGACCCACCGTCAGGAGCGGTACGCCGTGCCGCACGGCCGCCTCGGCCAGGGCGGCGGGGACGGGGACGGGGCCGGGGACGGCCAGCGCGGCGACCCGGACGGCCGCGAGGCCGCGCAGCCGGCGGTCGGCCCGGCCCCCCGCCGCCCGGTCGGCCGCCTGGGTGGTGTCCTGCGGCTCGGCACGGACGATCAGCTCCGCGAGCTCCGGGCCCGGTGCCCGGCCCGCCGGCAGCTCCGCCGCGCCGGTCACCGGCCGGGTCGCGGCCCGCTCGGCCCAGCCGGGCGCGAACGCCAGTTCCAGCTCCGGTATCCCGGTCAGCCACCCCAGTGTGGGCACTGCCCCTCCCGACACTCGTCACGGCACGTCCGGACGATCCTGCCAGTCTCCGCGCCGGGTGCCTACCGGGCACTCAACGGCCCAGCGTGGCCAGGTAGTCGCGCACCGCGCCGCTGTCGGAGGCCGGGACGGTCAGCGCGACGTGGTGGTCCGGGCGGACCAGCACGAGGGCGTCCCGCTCGACGCCGTAGGCACGCCGGGCGTGGCCGTCCGGGTCGCGGAACGAGCCCGGTCCGGCCTCGACGGCTACGGTGCGGACCGCCGGGCCGATTTCCGGGGCCGGGCACCCGAACGAGAGCAGGGTGAACCGCCCGCCCGCGTACAGGTCGAAGAGCCGGGTGCCGACGCCCTCGGGGCTCTCCAGCGGCGCGTCGGGTGCACGGTCGCCGGCCCGCAGCGGGCCGGCGAGCCGGTCGTCGGAGAGGGCGCTCCAGCGGTAGTCGATGCCGAGCCCGGTGAGGTCGTCGGTGCGCCCGGCCTCAAGGCCGACGCCGGGTGTCCGGACGCTCTCGTTGATCGTGGCGAGCGCGGCGGAGGTCAGGTTCAGCGTCCAGGCCGCGATCGGCAGCCGCTCCTCCTGGTAGCTGTCCAGCAGGCCGGGGCCCGCGAGGCCGTCGAGGACGTGGCCGAGCTTCCAGCCGAGGTTCCAGGCGTCCTGGATGCCGGTGTTCATGCCGAGCCCGCCCGCGATCGGGTGGACGTGCGCGGCGTCCCCGGCCAGCAGCACCCGGCCGACCCGGTAGCGCTCCGCCATCCGTACGTTCACCCGCCAGGTGGAGAGCCAGGTCGCGTTGTGCAGCCGGACGCCGGGCAGGCCCGCGTAGCGGTCGAAGATCCGCTGGAAGCTCTCCAGCGAGGGCTCGACCATCGCGCCCGAGGCGTCGCGTTCGGGCGCCGCCTGGAACTGCCACTTCGGGCTGTCCTCGAAGGGGCAGAGCAGCAGCGCGCCCTCGGCCCCGAACCACTGGTGCCACACGCCGCGGTCCAGCCCCTCGACCTCGACATCGCCGCAGACCATCGCCTGCTCCGGGTCGCTCGACCCCTCGAAGGGGATGCCGAGCCGCTTGCGGATCGGGCTGCGCCCGCCGTCGCAGCCCACCAGGTAGTCGGCGGTGATCTGACGGCCGTCCGTGAGCACGGCCGTCACACCGTGCTCGTCCTGGCTGAAGTCGGCCAGTTCGGTGCCGAGTTCGACCTCGACCCCGTAGCCGGCCAGCTGCTCCCGCAGCAGCCCCTCGACCCGCCACTGCGGGATGAAGAGGCCGAAGGGGTAGCGGCTGTCCGGGGCGGATCCGGCCGTGGCGACCGGGTCGGAGTCGGCGACGAACTCCCCGTCGAAGTACTTGCGGAAGGGGAGGCTGGTCCGGCCGGCGGCGAGCAGCCGGTCGCCGAGGCCCAGATCGCCGAGCACCTCCAGGCTGCGGGTGTTGAGCGCCTTGCCGCGTGAACTGGTCTGGAAGCCCGTGGACTTCTCGATGATCCGGACCTCGGTGCCCTGGCGGGCGAGGCTGCAGGCCAGGGTCAGCCCGGTCGGCCCCGCTCCCACGATCAGTGCTGTTCCCATGGTGTGTCCCCTCGTCGTCGGTGATCCCCATCGAACAGCAACTCGGTAAGAAAAGCAACCGAGTAACGAAAGTATCCGGGTTATGATCGGACTATGAATGAGCCCGAAGGTCTGCGGACCCTCAAGAAGGAGCGCACTCGCAAGGCCATCGCGGACGCGGCGATCGCACTCTTCCTGGCCGAAGGCTTCGACCAGGTCTCGGTGGCGCAGATCGCGGCCCGCGCGGAGGTCTCGAAGCCGACGCTGTTCCGGTACTTCGCCAGCAAGGAGGAGCTGGTACTGCACCGCTTCGCCGACCACCAGGGCGAGGCGAGCCGGGTGGTCCGGGCGCGCCCGGAGGGCGTCCGGCCGCTCGCCGCGCTGCGGGCGCACTTCCTCGCCCGACTGGCCGAGCACGACCCGGTGAGCGGGCTCAACGACCACCCGCAGGTGCTGGCCTTCTACCGGCTGGTCTTCGAGACGCCGAGCCTGTCGGCGCACCTGCGCGCCTACATCGGGGCCGACACGGGGGCGCTGGCCGAAGCCCTGGAAGGCCCGTCCGAACTGGCGGACCGGCTGGTGGCGGCCCAGTACGTCACCTTCCGCCAGAGCCTCGCCCACGACAACTGGGCCCGCCTCGCAGGCGGACTGCCGATGCCCGAGGCGTACCGCAGGGCGGTGGACGACGCGGAGACGGCCTTCGCGCTGCTCGCCTCGGGGGCCGAGCGGCTCGGGTACTGACGCGGGGGCGCAGGGCGCAGGGCGCGGGGCGCGGGCGCGGGCGTGGCCCGGGTTCCGGTGCCGGGGCGCGGCCCGGGGCGGCCCGGCCCGGGTGCTGACGCGGGACGGGCGCCCGGGAGGGGACTCCGGGGCGCCCGTCGGGGTGGTGCGCGGTCAGGCCGGCGCTGTGGCGCGCCGTCAGGCCAGCGCCCCGCGCAGGAAGGCGAGTTCGGCCCGGGTGAGGTGTTCGTTCACCCCGTTCGGCGTCATGTGGCTGACGCCCGGCAGAGGCAGCACGCTGTGCGGGCGGCCGGCCCGGGTGAGGGCCTCGGAGAGCAGCAGGGTGTGCGAGGGGTGCACGTTGTCGTCGGCCAGACCGTGGACCAGCAGGAGCGGGCGGGTCAGTGACGGTGCGTCGGCGATCAGCGAATCCGCCTGGTAGCCCTCGGGGTTGTCCTGCGGAAGGCCGAGGTAGCGCTCGGTGTACGCGGTGTCGTAGCGGCGGAAGTCGGTGGGCGCGGCGCCCGCGCAGCCCGCGTGGAAGACGTCGGGGCGCCGCAGGACGGCCAGCGCCGCGAAGTAGCCGCCGTAGGACCAGCCTCGGACGCCGACCCGGCCGAGGTCGAGGTCCGGCTCGGTCGCGGCGAGGGCGTGCAGGGCCGCCACCTGGTCGTCCAGCGCGACCTGGGAGAACCGGCGGAAGATCGCCCGGGTGAAGTCCGGTGACACGAAGGGCGTTCCCCGGTTGTCGGTGGTGACCACCGCGAACCCCTGGTCGGCCCACCACTGGCGCAGCTGCCAGCGGCGCGGCTCGTTGGCCACGGCCTGGAAGCCGGGGCCGCCGTACACGTCCAGCAGGACCGGCAGCCGCTGCCCGGCGACGTGGCCGCGCGGGTACACCACGGCGGTGGGCAGGCCGAGTTCGGTCACCCGGGCCAGCTTCGGGCGCACCAGGTAGGGCAGCGGGACGCTGCGGTCGTCGAGCGTGAACTCCCCGCCGGCGTGGTGCAGTCGGCGGCTGACGCCCTCGGGGGTGGCCGAAGTGAGCAGCAGGGTCTCGCCGCCCGCCAGCGCGGAGTGCACGCCGGAGCCCTCGCTCAGCCGCTGCGGCGCGCCGCCGTCCGGGTCCAGCAGGAAGACGTGCTGGTCGGCCGGGTCGCCCTCGCCCGCCTCGACCAGCAGCCGCCCGCGCAGGCGGCCGACCACCCGGCGGACCTGGAGCCGTTCGTCGCTGAGGATCCGCCCGTCCAGCGCGATCCCGCGCGCGGAGCCGTCCGGGGTGTCGGCGGCGGTGAGCAGCCGTCCGTCCGCCAGCCGGGCCGGCGTGCCGGGCAGCTCGTCCACCCAGAACTCGTCGACGGTGCGGGACAGTTCGCGGGTGTCACCGGTCACCGGGTCGGCGCTGAGCAGCAGGACGGTCTGCTGCAGCCGGTCGGCGACGGTCAGCAGGATCTCCCCGCCGCCCTCCCAGCCGGCGGCGCAGAGGTACGGGAAGGCGTCGGTGTCCCAGCGCAGCCGGATCCGGCCGCCGTCCAGTCCCAGTACCCAGAGCCGCACGTCCGCGTTCGGGCCGCCCGCCTGCGGGTAGGCGAAGCTCTCGGGGGCCTGCTCGGGGTGCGCGGGGTCGGCGAAGTGCCGCAGCGGGAGGGCGGATTCGTCGATCCTGGTGGCGAGCAGCGCGGTGCCGTCCGGTGACCACCAGTGGCCCCTGGTCCGGCCGAGCTCCTCGGCGGCGGCGAACTCGGCGGCACCCCAGACCGCGCCGTCGGCCGGGCTGAGCGGGCCGTCCGTGCCGGTGACGTGCAGCGCGCCGCCCGCGACGTACGCGACGCGCTCGCCCGCCGGGTCCGGGCGGGGGTCGAACGCCGGCCCGGCGACCGGGAGTTCGGAGCAGGCACCGGTGGCGGTGTCGGTGCGGAAGACCCGTCCGTCGAGTGCGAAGACGGCGGTGGCGCAGTCGGCGGTGGCCGCGTACGAGCCGATGCCGGGGGCCCACAGGCGCAGCCGTTCGCGCAGCCGCCGCTCCAGCACGGGCAGTTCGGACGGTTGCCCGGTGCGTCCGGGGGCGAGGGCGACCGGGTCGGCGGCCAGCTGTTCCCGCTGGGTGGCCAGGTCGAGCAGCCAGAGCCGTTCGACCGGGTCCTCGGGGCCGGTCGAACGCAGGAACAGCAGGCGCGAGCCGTCGGCGGCGATGGTGACGGCACGGGGTGCGCCGTAGCTGAAGCGGCCGGTTCGGGTGCTCAGGGCGAGGAAGGAGTCGGTGGAGGTCACCGCCCGATGGTTGCCGTGAGCAGGTGATCTCGGCTAGAAGTATGCAGTGTGAAATGTCACACATCATGATGAGGAGTCGGCATGCCCGTCGAACCGCCCCGCCCGGTACCCGGTGCCAACGGCCTCTTCGGCCTGGACCCGAACGTGGCACACCTCAACCACGGCTCGTACGGAGCCGTACCGCTGCCCGTCCAACGGGCCCAGGCCCGGCTCCGCGCCGAGCAGGAACAGGACCCGGACGGCTTCTTCGCCGACCTGCCGGACCGGATCGCGCACGCCCGGGCCCGGATCGCCGGATCGCTCGGCGGACGGCCCGACCGGCTGGCACTGCTCACCAACGTCACCGAGGGCATCGCCGTGGCCCTCGACTCGATCCCGCTCGCCGAGGGTGACGAGATCCTGGTCACCGACCACGGCTACGGCGTGGTGAACCAGGCCGCCGAACGCCGGGCCGCCGAGTGCGGCGCCAAGGTCCGCACCGTCCGGCTGTCGCTCCACACGCCGGACCTGGACGGGGTGCGCGAGCAGGTGCTGGCCGCCGTCGGGGAGCGGACCAGGGTCGCGGTCCTCGACCTGGTCACCTCGCCCACCGCCCGCGAGATCGCCGGGCGGCGGCTGCTCGCCGAGCTCGCCGAACGCGGCGTGATCACCGTGGTGGACGCCGCGCACGCCCCCGGCATGCTCCCGGTCGACCTCGGGCAGGCGGCGGGCGGCGCCGACTTCTGGGTGGGCAACCTGCACAAGTGGGCCTTCGCCCCGCGCGCCGGCGCCGTCCTCGCCGTCACCGGCGCCTGGCGGAACAGGGTCCGCCCGCTGATGCTCTCCTGGGAGCACGACCGGGGCTTCCCCGCCCGGGTCGAATGGCGCGGCACCGCCGACTACACCCCCTGGCTCGCCGCCCCCGCCGGCTTCGCGCTGCTCGACCAGCTCGGGGCCGAGCGGATCCGGCTCCACAACGAGGCGCTCGCCGCGTACGGCCAGCGGGAGCTGGTCGAACGGGCCGGCCTGCGGGCGCTGCCCGCGATGCCGGGGCTCGCCATGCGGGCCGTACGGCTGCCGCCCGGCGTCGCGGAGGGCGAGCACGCGGCCAAGGCCCTGATGGTCACGGTCCGCCGGAGGCTGAACACCCGGATCGCCGTCCGGCCGTGGGCCGGCGGGGGAGTCCTGCGGATCAGCGCCCAGGTCTACAACCGCCCCGAGGAGTACCAACGGCTGGCCACGGGGATCGGCGACCTCCTCACCCGCTGAGCCCCCTCCGGGGGGGCACTGTTCAGGACCGGTTACCCCAAGGGGCGCGGGTTCACCGTGCAGAACCGGTTACCCCAAGGGGCGCGGGTTCACCGTTCAGAACCGGTTACCCCAAGGGGCGCGGGGAACTGCGCGACCAGGGCACGACGGAGGTGCACGGTTGCGCGCGCAGTTCCCCGCGCCCCTGCTGTGGTTGCCCTGAGCCGTACAGTCCCGCGCCCGCGAGCCGGCCGCACGGCCACTGCTCATCCCGGCTCGCGGAGTTCCGCGAGAAGCGCTCCCTGGTCGGTGATCATCTCGGTGAGGATCCGCCGGGCGGCCCGCAGCAGGTCGGCGACGTCGCCGCCCGCCAGGGCGTACACCACGGTCGAGCCCTCCCGGGTGGCCGTGACCAGGCCGTAGCGCCGGAGCAGTGCGAGCTGCTGGGAGAGGCTGGACGGTTCCACGCCCAGTGCCGCCACCAGTTCGCGGACCGGGGTCGGCCCGGCCTGAAGCAGTTCGAGCACCCTGATCCGCATCGGATGCCCGAGCATCCGGAAGAACTCGGCCTTCGCCTGGTAGAGCTGTACCGCCACGCCCCCTGCCCCCTCTCCGCCCGCCCGCCGGCGGTTCCCGCCCCGGTTCAGATCTCAAGCGTGGTCTCGATGCGCTTGAGCTGGTGCCTGGCCATCGCCAGGTTGGCACGGCTGCGGGACAGTGCGAGGTAGAGGAAGAGCCCGCGCCCGGTCTGCGTGGTGAGCGGCCTGAGCAGGTGGTACTGGGTGGTGAGGCTGATCAGGATGTCCTCGATCTCGTTGTCGTGGAGGTTGAGCATCTCCATCGTGCGCATCTTGGCCCGGACCAGGTCGGTGTTGCCGGCCGCCGCCACGTTGAGGTCGATCTCGGCGCTGTCGCCGAGTGTGCCGAGGGCCATCCCGCTGCCGTAGTCGACCAGTGCGACGCCGAGCGCACCGTCGATGGACATGGCTTCCTTGAGCGAGGTCTCCAGATTCGGCATCGCGATCCTCCTGTCGACGAGTCCACGCCGAGGTGGCGGGCTCGGTGTCCGACTGTAGGGAGCGGGGTGCGGGAGGCGGTCAAATGACCGTAAGTGACCGACAACTGCCTGAGTTTGATCCGGTCAAGGTGTTTCATCGACCGTATGAAGACATTTGCAACTGCCGATCTGATCCATTCGCTGATCACCGACCGGCTGCGGGCCGTCGGCAGCCGTTCGCCGAAAGGCCCCGAAAAACGGTGCTATCGATGTCTGCCCCGGCGGGTAACCTCAGGCTGAGATGCTCGATCACCACACCAAACACATCCGCTGCGCCCCGGTCCCGGCCTCCGCCGCTCCGGCTCCGCAGCCGCAGGCGTCGCCGTCTGCACCCCCGTCTCGCCCGTACGGGCACCAGCCGTCCGGGAAGCAGCAGTCCCACGGGAAGAAGAGGTGACGCAGATGAACAGCGCCATGCCCGAAGAACGGGACACCGAGGAGCTCGGCCCCGCCGAGGCGTACGCGGCCTTCCGCCGCCGCGCCAAGGAGCAGGCCACCGCCCTCTACGGCTTCCAGCAGCTGTACGACTTCCCGCTGGACGACTTCCAGGTCGAGGCCTGCCAGGCACTGGAGGCCGGTTCGGGGGTCCTGGTCGCCGCGCCGACCGGCTCCGGCAAGACCATCGTCGGCGAGTTCGCCGTGCACCTGGCCCTGCAGAGCGGCCGCAAGTGCTTCTACACCACGCCGATCAAGGCGCTGTCGAACCAGAAGTTCGGCGACTTCGTCAAGCGCTACGGCGCCGACAAGGTCGGCCTGCTGACCGGCGACAACACCGTCAACGGTGACGCGCCGATCGTGGTGATGACCACCGAGGTCCTGCGCAACATGCTCTACGCGGGCTCGCAGACCCTCGACGGCCTGGGCTACGTGGTCATGGACGAGGTCCACTACCTCGCCGACCGCTTCCGCGGCGCCGTCTGGGAGGAGGTGATCATCCACCTCCCCGAGTCCGTCACGCTGGCCTCGCTCTCCGCGACGGTCTCCAACGCCGAGGAGTTCGGCGACTGGCTGGACACCGTGCGCGGCGGCACCAAGGTGATCGTCTCCGAGCACCGCCCGGTGCCGCTCTGGCAGCACGTGATGGCCGGCAACCGGATGTACGACCTGTTCGCCAACCCGGACCGCGACGGCCGCCCCAAGGACGCGCCCCGCAACCCGGCCAAGGCCGTCAACCCCGAACTGGTCCGGCTGGCCCGCTCCGAGCAGGCCGCGAACCCGCGGGCCGGCAACGACCGCTTCGCCAAGGGCCGGGGCCGGTCGATGCCCACCGGCCGCCCCACCCGGGTCTGGACCCCGGGCCGGGTCGACGTGATCGAACGCCTGGACGCCGAGGGCCTGCTGCCCGCGATCACCTTCATCTTCAGCCGGGCCGGCTGCGAGGCCGCCGTGCAGCAGTGCCTCGGCTCCGGGCTGCGCCTCAACCGGGACAGTGACCGCGCGCTGGTCCGCTCGATCGTGGAGGAGCGCTGCGCCGACATCCCCGACGAGGACCTGCACGTCCTGGGCTACTTCGAGTGGCTGGACGGCCTGGAGCGCGGCATCGCCGCCCACCACGCCGGCATGCTGCCGAGGTTCAAGGAGGTCGTCGAGGAGCTCTTCGTCAAGGGCCTGGTCAAGGCGGTCTTCGCGACCGAGACGCTCGCGCTCGGCATCAACATGCCCGCCCGCTCGGTGGTCATGGAGAAGCTGGTCAAGTGGAACGGCGAGGCCCACGCCGATGTCACCCCCGGCGAGTACACCCAGCTCACCGGCCGGGCCGGCCGGCGCGGCATCGACGTCGAGGGCCACGCGGTGGTGCTCTGGCAGCGCGCGCTCGACCCGGAGGCGCTGGCCGGGCTGGCGGGGACCCGTACGTACCCGCTGAAGTCCTCGTTCCGCCCGTCCTACAACATGGCGGTCAACCTGGTCTCGCAGTTCGGGCGGCACCGCTCGCGCGAGCTGCTGGAGACCTCCTTCGCGCAGTTCCAGGCCGACCGGTCGGTGGTCGGGATCGCCCGCCAGGTCCAGCGCAACGAGGAGGGCCTGGAGGGCTACCGCGAGTCGATGACCTGCCACCTGGGCGACTTCCAGGAGTACATGGGCCTGCGCCGCGACCTCAAGGACCGGGAGAACGACCTCGCCCGCGAGGGCTCCGGCCAGCGCCGGGCCGCCGCCATAGAGGCGATCGAGCAGCTCAAGCCGGGCGACGTGATCCACGTGCCCACCGGCAAGTTCGCCGGTCTCGCACTGGTCCTCGACCCGGGCCTGCCGCCGGGCAGCCGCTCGCCGCGCACCCACCGCCACCCGGATTACCAGGACGGCCCGCGCCCGGTGGTGCTCACCGCCGAGCGGCAGGTCAAGCGGCTCGCGATGATCGACTTCCCGCACCCGGTGGCGGCCGTCGAGCGGGTGAAGATCCCCAAGTCCTTCAACCCGCGCAGCCCGCAGTCACGGCGCGACCTGGCCTCCGCCCTGCGCACCAAGGCCGGCCACCTGGAGCCCGAGCGGTTCCACAAGGGCCGCGCGGCCGCCGCCGACGACCCGGAGATCTCCCGGCTGCGCGCAGCGCTCCGCCAGCACCCGTGCCACGGCTGCGACGAGCGCGAGGACCACGCCCGCTGGGCCGAGCGCTACCACCGGCTCACCCGGGACACCGAGCTGCTGGAACGCAAGGTCAAGTCCCGTACCCACACCATCGCCCGCACCTTCGACCGGGTCTGCGCGCTGCTCACCGACCTCGGCTACCTCCGGGGCGACACCGTCACCCCGGACGGCAAGCGCCTGGGCCGCCTCTACGGCGAGCTGGACCTGCTCGCCTCCGAGTGCATCCGCGAGGGCGTCTGGGACGGCCTGGCCGCCGCCGAACTCGCCGCCTGCGCCTCGGCGTTGGTGTACGAGGCCCGGCAGGCCGACGACGCGGCCGCCCCCCGGGTGCCGGAGGGCGGTGCGAAGGAGGCGCTCGGCAAGATGGTCCGGATCTGGGGCCACCTGGACGCGCTGGAGGAGCAGCACCGGATCAACACCGCCGAAGGCGTCGGCCAGCGCGAACCCGACCTCGGCTTCGCCTGGACCGCGTACCGCTGGGCGCTCGGCCACGACCTGGACTCGGTGCTGCGCGACGCCGACATGCCGGCCGGCGACTTCGTCCGCTGGACCAAGCAGCTGATCGACGTGCTCGGCCAGATCCAGGACGCGGCGGGCGAGGACGCCAAGCTGCGGAGTACCTCGCGGAAGGCGGTGGACGCGCTGCGGCGCGGCATCATCGCGTACTCCTCCGTCGGGTAACCGTAAGCACTCGGCGAACGAACAGGGGCGCGGGGAACTGCGCTGCCAACCATGCACCTTGGTGCACGGTTGCGCGCGCAGTTCCCCGCGCCCCTGGGGCCCGGCGTCAGCGGGAAGTTCAGCCGGCGAACTGGAAGGTGGCCTCGACCGGGTAGTGGTCGCTCGGGGCGTTGGTGTCGAGCTGCCCCTGGGTCCAGCCGGCCTGCGGGTCGAAGTCGATCGAGACGGTCGGCAGTGCGAGCGGCACCGGGCGGCCCGGGGCGTTCAGGTAGCCGATGTAGTCGAG
Source organism: Kitasatospora kazusensis (assembly GCF_039529945.1). Lineage (NCBI taxonomy): Bacteria > Bacillati > Actinomycetota > Actinomycetes > Kitasatosporales > Streptomycetaceae > Kitasatospora > Kitasatospora kazusensis. The sequence goes on from NZ_BAAANT010000018.1 coordinate 69,989, forward strand.
GTTGTCCCGGTAGTCGGTCGGGAAGGTCTCGACGCCCGCCATGTACTGGCACCAGGAGGAGACCGGGCAGTCCATGGTGGTGTGGGTCTCGTTCGGGTCGGTCGACGGGGTGCCGAGCACGCCGCCCACCGCCGCCTGGGAGTTGGCGTAGTCGCCGCGCGACTGGCCGTGGAAGTACTCGACGTTCAGGTCGCCGCCGAGCAGCACCGGGGCGGAGGAGCCGACGATGCCGTTGACCCAGTTCTTGATCTCGCCGAGCTGGCCGAGGCGGGTGGCCTGGGTGGTGTCGGTGGACTTGTCGGACTCGTCGGCCTGGAGGTGGGTACCGGCCACCCAGGTGTTGACGCCGTTCTTGTTGATCTTGACCAGCGCGGCGCCCTTGTCGGCGTGGTAGTCCCAGGTGCCGTAGGTCGAGTTGCTGAAGATGTGGGCGTACTGGGCGGTGATCGGGTACTTGGAGAGGATCATCGTGCCGCCGTTGATGACGAACGGCGAGCTGGAGCAGTTGCCGCTGACGCCGTTCCAGCCGCCGCCCGAGCAGGTGCCGCCGACCACCGGGGTGCGGTAGGGGTACAGGTCGGCGAGGTTGCTGTTGATGTCACTGGTCGACGAGTTGTTGAACAGCTCGTCCAGGATCACCACGTCGGCGCTGTGCTGGCGGACGATCGACTCGATCACGGGGGTGCGCGCCGCGGCCTGCTCGTTCTGCGACCAGTCGACCACCGAGGTGCCGAGGTCCACGTTGAAGGCGAAGACGGACAGGGTCGAGGGGGTGGCGGCCTGGGCCGTGGCGGCCTGGACCGAGCCGCCGAGCAGCATGGTGGTGGCGGCTATCGCGGTGACGGCGGTGGCGGAGCGGCGAGCGAGCATGGCGTTCTCCTGAGGGTGCGTCAGCTCTGTGGCCCGGTGCCGCGCTCGGCGGCCCGGGGCATGACAACGGAACAGTAGCTACTGGCCGGTACCTCGGGGGAGAACTGCAATCGATCAAATGTGATCCATCGTGTGGCGGCAAGGTGTCTGTACAGGTTCACGCACCAATTGCCCGGCCGGGCAGGCCGGCCGACCGCCGGTTCGGGAGCCGTCAGCGTGGGCGGGCCATGACGGTGAGCCGGGGCGAGTCGGGCGAGGAAGCCTGGCTGTTGACGGGCCGGTAGTCCCAGGACACGTACAGGGCCTGGACCTTGCCGTCCCCGGCGAGCGGATTGACCATGAGGATGACGCGGTCTTCGGCGCGGTGGGCGAGGAGTGCGTCGTGGATGCGGCGGGCGGTGCCGGTGCCGCGCCAGGGGGTGCGGACACCGATCTCCTTGAGGGCCAGCACGGGGGTGTCGGTGTAGCCGTCGGGCAGCGGCTCGGCCATGCGCTTCCAGTACCGGTCGCCGGAATCGACGCTGTTGCCGTAGGCGTACCCGACCGGGACGTCGCCGTCGTAGCCGAGGACGAGCTCGAAGCCGGGCTCGCCGACGTGCCGGTCGAGGCGCTCGGTGAACGCCTCGACGCTGTAGTTGGCCAGGTGCAGCAGCGGGGCCCGGACGTCGGCATAGACGTCCATCAGGTCCCGGCGGGTCTCGGCGGCCAGGTCGGTGTGGTGGCGGAGCTCGATGGTCACGCGGCTGTCCTCTTGCTGTCGTGGGCGTACTGGGTGCGGAAACGGCCGCTGACCACAGTTCTCAGTGGGTGGCGGCGAGGGTGTCGAGGAGGCGGGTGAGGGAGGTGCCGAGGCCCCAGCGCTCCGACAGTGCTTCGAGGGTCATGGGGTCGAGGGGTTCGCGGGGGAGGGTGGGGTCGAAGGCGGGGAGGGGGATGCCGGTGGCGACGCGGACGACGGTGGGGGCGACGTCGAGGTAGGGGGCGGCTTCGAGGATGTTCTTGCGGCGGGCCGGGGTGAGCTTGGAGAGGGGGTCGGCGGCGGCGGCGCGGATGCCGGCGAGGTCGCCGTATTCGCGGATGAGCTGGGAGGCGGTCTTCTCGCCGATGCCCTTGACGCCGGGCAGTCCGTCGCTCGGGTCGCCGCGCAGCGCCGCCAGGTCGGCGTAGGAGGCGCCGTTGACCCCGTACTTCTCCAGCAGCCACGAGTCGTCGGTGACCTGCGGGCTGCCGACGCCCTTGAGCGGGTAGAGCACGGTGACCTGCCGGACGTCGTCGACCAGTTGGTAGAGGTCGCGGTCGCCGGTGACGATCTGTACCGGGCCCTCGGCGCGGGTGGCCAGGGTGCCGATCACGTCGTCCGCCTCGTAGTCCGGCACGCCGACCCGGGCGATGCCGAGGGCGTCGAGCACCTGCTCGATCACCGGCACCTGGGGGGCGAGGGTGTCGGGGATCTCCTCCTCGCCCTCGGCGGCGGCCTCGGCGACGCGGTGGGTCTTGTAGGTCGGGATGAGGTCCACCCGCCACTGCGGGCGCCAGTCGGCGTCCATGCAGGCGACCAGCTGGTCGGGGCGGTGGTCCTGGACGAGGCGGGAGATGAAGTCCAGCAGCCCGCGCACGGCGTTCACCGGCTGCCCGTCGGGGGACCGGAGGGAGTCCGGCACGCCGAAGTAGGCCCGGAAGTAGAGGCTGGCGGAGTCGAGGAGCATCAGTCGCGGTGCGGTCACGCACCGATCATGCCGTACGGGGAGGACAGAACCCCGGCGCCGGGACCGGCCGGCACACGGTGGGTGACGTCACGTCACCCACCGCGTGCCGGGCGGTCAGTGCTCGTGCGGTCCGCTGCGGTGGACCGGCCCGTGCGAGTCGGCGCAGTGGTCGGCGGCGACCGCTCCCGCCGTGGGGCGGGTGATCTGCAGCAGGTCCTGCTCCTCGTCCTCGCCGAGGTGGTCGACCTGCAGGGTGGCGTGGGTGATCCGGTAGTCCTCGCGCAGCTGCCGTTGCAGGTCGCGGCGGACGGCGTGGCAGTCGCCGCCCGGGGCGACCAGGATGTGCGCCGAGATCGCGGGCTGGCCCGAAGTGATCTCCCAGATGTGCAGGTCGTGGATCTCCACCACCTCCGGCGCGGCCACCAGCTGGTCGGCGACGGCGTCGGGGTCGATCCCGGCCGGTGCGGCCTCCAGGAAGATCCGCCCGGAGTCCCGGACCAGGCCGAAGCCGGCGCGCAGCATCAGCGCCACCACGATCAGGGAGGCGATGGCGTCGGCCCGCAGGAAGCCGGTGGTCAGCATGATCGCGCCGGCGACGGCCGTCGCGATGAACGCGTAGAGGTCGGTCACCACGTGCTGGAAGGCGCCCTCGACGTTGAGCGAGGTGCGGTTGGCCTTCGACATGCACCAGGCGGCGGCCAGGTTGACCACGACGCCCACCAGCGCCGTGACCAGCACCAGCGAGCCCTTCACCTCGGGCGGGCTGATCAGCCGGCCGACCGCCTCGTACGCCAGCCAGGCCGAGAGCAGCAGCAGGGTGAGGCCGTTGGCCTGGGCGGAGAGGATCTCGGCCCGCTTCAGCCCGTACGTGTAGCCGCCCCGGGCGGGCCGTGCGGACAGCCGCATCGCGATCAGCGCCAGCACGATCGAGGCGGCGTCGGTCAGCATGTGCGCGGCGTCCGAGATCAGCGCCAGCGACTGGGCCGCGAAGCCGACCACGACCTCGCCCGCCATGAAGACCACGATCAGCGTGAGCGCGCTGACCAGCCAGCGCCGGTCCGCGTCCGCCGCCACCCCGTGCGAGTGGCCGCCGTGACCGCCGTGGCCGTGGCCACCGTGTCCGTCACGGCCGCCGTGCGCGTGGTCGTGCGTGTGCTCATGGTCGTGGCTGGACATCGCCGCCCTCTCCTGGACGCTCGGGGGCCGGGGCTCGACCGCCCCGCACCGGAAGTGAACCGCAGATCGTACGAAGATCCAAAGGCTGCACTGGTGACCGTTGTCGTTCCCGCGAACGGGTCTCCCACCACTCGGCCGACGGCCGATCGGCCGGTCGGCTGTCGGGTTGTCGGTGGGAGGCCGTACGGTTCGCAGTAGTCGATTCGGCACGGTGAGTGAGCGGGGAGGTGGCCGGCCCATGAGGGAGGAACCGGTCTGCCGGCGGCTGGTCGGCCGGGTGGCGGTGGTGACCGGCGCCGGCGGCGGCATCGGCCTGGCGTCGGCCCGGCGGCTCGCCGCCGAGGGCGCCAAGGTGGTCTGCGCCGACCTGGACGAGGCCGCCGGCCGGGCGGCCGCGCGCGAGGTGGGCGGCCTCTACGTGCACACCGACGTCACCGATCCGTACCAGGTCGAGGCGCTCTTCGACGAGGCGTACGAGACGTACGGCAGCGTCGACGTGGCCTTCAACAACGCGGGCGTCTCGCCGCCCGAGGACGGCTCGATCCTGACCACCGGCCTGGACGTCTGGCGCCGGGTCCAGGAGGCCAACCTGACCTCGGTCTACCTCTGCTGCCGGTCCGCGCTGCCGTACATGCGCCGGCACGGGCGCGGTTCGATCATCAACACCGCGAGCTTCGTGGCCCGGATGGGCGCGGCGGCCTCGCAGATCTCCTGGACCGCGTCCAAGGGCGGGGTGCTGGCGATGTCGCGGGAGTTGGGCGTGCAGTTCGCCCGGGAGGGTATCCGGGTGAACGCGCTCTGTCCGGGCCCGGTGGACACCGCGCTGCTGCGGGAGCTGTTCGCCGCGGACCCGGAGCGGGCGGCCCGCCGGCTGGTGCACATTCCGCTCGGCAGATTCGCCCGGCCGGAGGAGATCGCCGCCGCCGTCGCCTTCCTGGCCTGCGACGATTCCTCCTTCATCACGGCGAGCGAGTTCCTGGTGGACGGCGGGATCGCGGGTGCCTACGTGACGCCCCCGTAGCCCGTCAGGGCCTTCTCACCTGAATCTCATCAGAAAAAGGGCAAATACACCGGCGCATTGATATCGCGCTTACCCGAATACGTTTAGATTCGGTGCCGTGAGCGAGATTCCCGCCGGGTGGTACCCGGATCCGCAGGAGACCAGCAGCGACCCCCGGCCGGAGCGCTGGTGGGACGGCCACGGCTGGACGGCCACCACCCGCCCCGCTCCCGGCGTGGCGCTGGAGGGCGAGGTCCTGGACAGCGGGCCGACGGTCCGCTTTCCCGAGCTGCCCGAGCCGGGTGAACCGGGCGCCATGGCGCCCGTCACCAAGCGCCGCAGCCTCTCCCGTCCGGTGGTCGTCGCGGCCACGGTCGCGGCGCTGGCCGGTCTGGCGGTCGGCTCCGGGATCACCTTCCTGGCGATGGACGGCAAGTCCACCACCAAGGTGGTCCAGCGTGCGGGAGGCCAGCCCGGCTACCACTTCGGCGGCAACGGCGGCGGCTTCGGCAACGGCGGGTCCCAGGGCGGTGGCGGTACCGGTGGTAACGGCGGCGGCTTCGGCAACGGCGGGTCCCAGGGCGGTGGCGGTACCGGTGGTAACGGCGGCGGCTTCGGCAACGGCGGCAGTGGTAACGGCAGCGGCGGTGGTAACGGCGGCGGCTTCGGCAGCGGCGGTACCGGGGGCGGCAGCGGCGGCCTGGGCGGCGGCACCGGTGGCGGGTCCCCGGACGGTCTGGCGGTGGACGCCATCAACGGGATCAGCCTGGCCGTCCCGACCGGTTGGACGGGTGGCACCACCACCAACGGATTCGCCGCGCTCAGCGTCGGCTCCTACACCTGCGCCGACGGTACGAGCACCTGCTCCCTCGGCGGGGTGAACACCGCCTCGCTCAAGGGCACCGACCCCAAGCAGGCCGCCCAGCAGGACATCGTGGCGGCCGCCAAGGACTCCTACGGGGACATCAAGGGACACACCGAGCTGAAGTCCGAGGCGGTCACCGTCGACGGCCGCAGCGGCTACCTGGTCCGCTGGAAGGTCTCCGCGCCGAAGGGCAATGACGGCTACGTCGAGACGGTGGTCTTCCCGAACGCCAACAGCTCCGCGCTGATCTCGGTGCACCTCGGCTTCGACGTCGACCCCAAGGCGCCGACGGTGGACCAGATGGACACCATCGTCAAGAGCATCACGGACTTCAACGGCCAGGTCCCCGGGGGCGTCTCGGGCGGCACCAAGACCTGAGCACCCGGAGGTGGACCCGTACCGGGTGCGGGTCCACCTCCGCGCGCTGCCCTCCGCGCGCTGCCCTCCGCGCGCTGCCCTCCGCGCGCTGCCCTCCGCCCGCTCCGGCGGCTCAGGAACCCGAAGTGAAGCCGATCTTCCCCACCGACCCGGTCATCAGCACCGGCGCGTGGTACGTCCCGCCGTTGATGGTGTTGTGGACCGAGCCCGGCTCCGCCGCCTCCGGTGCGAACTCCGCGAGCAGGGCCAGTAGTTCGGCCATCGCTGTCGCCATCGCCGGGTCGGCGGCCAGGGCGCGCCGCAGCCGGGGAGCCAGCTCGGCGACGGCCTCCGCGCTGTCGCCGCCGGCGGCGATCTCCTCGCGCACCACGTCGAGCTGCTCGGCCACGCCCTGGTGTCCGAAGCGTGCCAGGAACGCCCCGAACCGGTCCCGGGCCTGCGTCCAGGCGTCCGTCACCATCAGCCCGACCAGCGTCGTGGCTCCCGTCGTCGCCAGCTCCGCGAGCTCCGCGCCCATGACGTCCCCCTCCGCACCACAGGTGTCCAAGTACCCGCCAGCCTAGGACAGCTGACGGACCCTGTCAGAGGAAGGTGCGTCCTTCACCCCGGTAGGTCGGGACGGTCCGCACCACCCGGTCGCCCTCGACCAGGTGCAGTTCGGCGAAGCGCTCGCACAGCTCGCCCGCCTTGGCGTGCCGGAACCAGACCCGGTCGCCGATCAGCAGGTCGTCGGCGGCCGAGCCCAGCAGCGGCGTCTGCACCTCGCCCGCCCCCTCCTGCGGGTCGTAGCGCAGGCCCTCCGGCAGGTAGGGCACCGGCGACCGGTCGGCTCCCGCCGCACCCGAGGCCGGGTACCCGCCGCCGAGCACGGTGACCACCCCGATCCCCGGCCGCCGCACCACCGGCTGGGCGAACAGTGCCGCCGGACGGCCCTGGAACGAGGTGTAGTTGTCGAACAGGCGCGGTACGTACAGCCCGGAGCCGGCCGCCACCTCCGTCACCGCGCGCTCGGCGACCGTGGACTCCACGCTCCCCGTCCCGCCGCCGTTGACGAACTCCAGGTCCGCCACCTCGCGCAGTCGCCGCACCACCGCGGCCCGCCGGACGGCCAGTTCGGTGCGGGCCTTGGCCTGCATCAACCGGATCGCCCGCGAGCGGACCGGGCGGCCCGCCAGCCGGTCCCCGACCCCCGCGACGTGCCCCTCGTACGCCATCAGCCCGACCACCCGGAACCCCCGGCGGCGCTGCACCAGCTCGGCGAACGCGCCGAGCGCCTCCGGCGTGCGCAGCGGCGAGCGGCGCGCGCCGACCCGGACGCGCCCGCCGAGCAGGTGCAGCGCGGTGTCCAGTTCCAGGCAGACCCGGACCTCCTCGTCGCCCGCGCGGGCCGCGTCGACCAGGTCCAGCTGCGCCGGGTCGTCCAGCAGCACCGTGATGCCCGCCGCCAGCTTGGGGTCGGAGGTCAGTTCGGCGAAGCCGGCCCGGTCGGCGGAGGGGTAGGCGAGCAGGACGTCCTCGAAGCCCGAGCGGGCCAGCCAGACCGACTCGGCGAGGGTGAAGCTCATCACCCCGGCGAAGCCCTCGACCGCGAGCACCCGTTCCAGCAGTGCCCGGCAGCGCACCGACTTGCTCGCCACCCGGATCGGCTTGCCCGCCGCCCGGCGCACCAGGTCGGCGGCGTTGGCGTCGAACGCGTCCAGGTCGACGAGGGCCAGCGGCGCGTCGAGGTGGGCGGTGGCCCGGTCGTAGCGGGCGCGGTCGGAGGCGGCGGTGGGGGAGGCTACGAGGTTGGCCATGGGCGCAGACTGCCACACCGTCGTACCGGTGGGTAGGGCTGTGGCGGGACGCAGTGGCATAGGCTCACCAGGTGGACCGCAAGAACATCCCGAACCCCGGATTCGCCGACGACGACGGCACCGCCGACCCGCGCCTGGCCCGGGCCCTGGCCGCCTGGTCCCAGGACCATGCCGCCGAGCCCGAGCTGCTGGCCGCCCTGACGCCCAGTCGGCTGATGGTCCCGATCGTCGCCCTGCTGGGCGAGGTGGAGACCGACGCGAACGGCCTGAAGCACGAGAAGACCAGCGACATGGCCGTCCCGGTCATCGAGGCGCCCGACGGGCGCCGCGCGCTGCCCGCCTTCACCTCGCTCGAAACGCTGACGCGCTGGCGCGCCGACGCCCGCCCGGCCCCGGTCGCCGCCCCGCAGGCCGTGCTCGCCGCCTACGCCGAGCGGGCCGGCTCGCTGCTGATCGACCCGGCCGGCCCGGTGACGTACGAGCTGACCGGCGCCCGGATGCGCGCCGTCGGCGAGAACCGCCCCTACCTCCCGCCCGCCGAGGACCCCGAGGTCCAGGCCGCGGTGGGCGCGCTGCTGACCGCCGAGCCGGACGTCCTGCGCGCCGAGTTCCGCCCCTCCGCCGACACCGACGGCATCCTGGCCCTCACCCTGACGGACGGCCTCCCGCCGGAAACCGTCCAAGCCCTGGCCGGCCGCCTCGCCACCGCCCTCGCCGCCGACCCCGTCCTTCGCGTCCGCCTCACCAACGGCCTGGATCTTGCTCTGCTGAAGGGCTGACCACCAGGGGCGCGTGGAGGCACCCCCAGCCTGCCCCCACGCGCTCCTACTGGCTAGCCGTACACGGGCCCCGTGAACTTCTCGCCGGGCCCGGCGCCCACGGCGTCCGGCACCAGCGAGGCCTCGCGGAACGCGAGCTGCAGCGACTTCAGCCCGTCCCGCAGCGGCGCCGCGTGGAAGTTGCTGATCTCGGGGGCCCCGGCGGTGACCAGGCCGGCCAGTGCGGTGATCAGCTTGCGGGCCTCGTCGAGGTCCTTGTCGGCCTCGCCGCCCTCGGCGAGGCCGCACTTGACGGCCGCCGCGCTCATCAGGTGCACCGCGACGGTGGTGATCACCTCGACGGCCGGGACCTCCGCGATGTCGCGGGTGAGGTCGTCGAAGCCGATCGCGGCCTCGTCGTTGTGGTCGGTGGGCTGGCTGCTCAAGATGGCTCACTCCGTCGTGCCGGTGTACGTACACAGGGAGCGTACAAGGGGCTCGGAGCGAGCCGGTCTGCCTACTGCCGGGAGACGGGCTGTCCACTGTCAGGAGAGAGTCAGGAGAGAGACTGTCTCCCGGCAGGAGACAAGACTGGTATGCTTCAGAACTGACCGGCCGGTTGCTTTGACGAGTTCCCGGCCAGCAAGTGGAGGCTCCACCCATGGAGGCCCGAGAGGGCAACCGCGAAAGTCTCCCACCCGATCGCGCCTCACGGTCGACGGGTCCCGGTCCGCGAGAGCAGCCCAGGCTGCCGATCGCCAGCAGCGCCCCGCATCGGGCGCCGTTCCCGGTTGTGTGGAGCCCCGCTTGTACCGAGCGGGGCTTTTTTCGTGTCGCGGTGCAGAGCACTTGAGCGGCAGCGCAGCACGAATGAAGCCCCGCCCAGTGGTCGTGTCCATCACCCGCGGCCGCCGAAGGCCGCGGTGCAGAAGGTGCAACCAAGGAGGCCCCATCAGCACCGAGCCCCGCATCAACGACCGGATTCGCGTCCCCGAGGTGCGACTCGTCGGTCCCAGCGGCGAGCAGGTCGGCATTGTGCCGCTTGCCAAGGCGCTGGAGCTCGCGCAGGAGTACGACCTCGACCTGGTCGAGGTCGCGGCGACCGCCCGGCCGCCGGTGTGCAAGCTCATGGACTACGGCAAGTTCAAGTACGAGTCGGCCATGAAGGCCCGTGAGGCGCGCAAGAACCAGGCGCACACGGTCATCAAGGAGATGAAGCTCCGGCCGAAGATCGACCCGCACGACTATGACACCAAGAAGGGTCACGTCGTCCGGTTCCTCAAGCAGGGCGACAAGGTCAAGATCACGATCATGTTCCGCGGTCGTGAGCAGTCCCGCCCCGAGCTGGGCTTCCGACTGCTGCAGCGGCTGGCGAACGACGTCCAGGACCTGGGCTTCGTGGAGTCCTCGGCCAAGCAGGACGGCCGTAACATGATCATGGTGCTTGGCCCGCACAAGAAGAAGACCGAGGCGATGGCCGAGGCCCGTGCGATCGCGGACGCCCGCAAGGCCGAGCGTCAGGGCCGCAACATCGGCTCGGACGACGCTCTGGACGCGGACGACGACGCTGCGCTCGAGGCCGAGAACGCCGCCGCCGAGGCGGAGGCCGACTCCGACGACGCGGACGAGACCGACGAGCTCGACGAGGTCGCCGAGGTCGACGCCGAGGCCCCCGAGGCCGAGGCAGTCGCCGAGGTCGAGAAGCCGGCCGAGGCCACCCAGGACGCCTGAGCCCGCAAGGCTCGCGCAGTCCGAGTGGATCGGCCACCACGGTTCCGGGGCGTCCCGCCCCGGACACCGGAGATCCAATCCAGTTCCCGCCCACGCGGCAACGCGCGGGCAGGAGCGGACCGACGAGGAGATACGGCGATATGCCGAAGCAGAAGACTCACAGCGGCGCCAGCAAGCGCTTCAAGATCAGCGGCTCCGGCAAGGTGCTGCGCGAGCGGGCCGGCCGTCGCCACCTGCTCGAGCACAAGCCCTCGACGCTGACCCGCAAGCTTGCCGGCACCGTCGTTGTGGCCCCGGCTGACGCGAAGAAGATCAAGAAGCTTCTCGGCAAGTGATCGCCCTCCCGCCGCCTCCGGGCAGCGGGGCCAGTTGATCCTTCCCGACCCATTCGAATGACGGACCACGTGAAGTAGTCCGTGGTCCAACCCAAGGAGTAACAAAGTGGCACGCGTCAAGCGGGCAGTGAACGCCCACAAGAAGCGCCGGGTCATCCTCGAGCGAGCGAAGGGTTACCGCGGCCAGCGGTCGCGCCTGTACCGCAAGGCCAAGGAGCAGGTCACCCACTCGCTCGTTTACAACTACAACGACCGCAAGAAGCGCAAGGGTGACTTCCGTCAGCTCTGGATCCAGCGCATCAACGCTGCGGCCCGTGCCAACGGCATCACGTACAACCGCTTCGTGCAGGGCCTGAAGATCGCGAACGTCGAGATCGACCGCAAGATGCTGGCCGAGCTCGCCGTCAACGACCCGGGCGTCTTCGCGACGCTGGTCGAGGTGGCCCAGAAGGCGCTGCCGGCCGACGTCAACGCGCCGAAGGCCGCCGTCGCCGCCTGATCCTCCCCGGATCAGGTGCCATGGCACCCGTAGTTGAGCTGTACTCGGACCCGCAGGCACTCGCGTCTGCGGGTCCGAGTGTTTTCCGGCCAGGGGCCCAGCGGCTCCCCCCACAGAGAACGAGAGCATGCAGAGCACCGACACCCCCCTGCTCACCTCCCTGCGCTCGCCCCGCGTCGTCGCCGCCCGCAAGCTGGCCCGGCGCAGCAACCGCAGCAAGGAGCGCCGCTTCCTCGCGGAGGGGCCGCAGGCCGTCCGGGAGGCCGTCGCGTACGGGCGTCCGGCCGGGTCGGACGAGCATGTGGTGGTGGAGGTCTACCTGACCGTGGAGGCCGCCGAGCGGCACGCGGACATCGTGGAGGCCGCCCACGCGGCCGGGCTCGCGGTGCTCACCGCCACCGACGAGGTGATCGCGGAGATCTGCGACACCGTCACCCCGCAGGGCATCGTCGCGCTCTGCCGCTTCCTGGACACCCCCTTCGAGGAGGTGCTGCGGGCCCGCCCGCAGCTGGTCGCCGTGCTGGCCCACGTCCGCGACCCCGGGAACGCCGGGACGGTGCTGCGCACCGCCGACGCGGCCGGCGCCGACGCGGTGATCCTCACCGACGCCTCGGTGGACCCGTACAACCCGAAGGCCGTCCGGGCCTCGGTCGGCAGCCTGTTCCACCTGCCCTTCGCGGTCGGCGTCCCGGTCGAGGAGGCCGTCGGACGGCTCCGCGAGCAGGGCGTGCGGGTGCTGGCGGCCGACGGGGCGGGGGAGCGGGACCTCGACCAGGAGCTGGACGAGGGCACCCTCGGCGCGCCCGGGGCCTGGGTCTTCGGCAACGAGGCCTGGGGCCTGCCGGAGGAGACCCGCGCACTGGCCGACGAGGTGGTGCGGGTGCCGATCCACGGCCACGCCGAGAGCCTCAACCTCGCCACCGCCGCCGCCGTCTGCCTCTACGCCTCCGCGCGTGCCCAGCGGCTGCCCGGAGGGTGTCGCGCACAGGGGTAGGGGCGCTAGGGTCGGACAGTGGGGGCACGTGCACAGTGGGTAATTGGGTAGCGGTGGGTCATTGGGGAGGACGCCCATGCTCGGCAGCGGGTCCGGCAGCGACGGGGGCGAGGAGCCCGGGTTGAACCCGGACGACCTCCCGGACGGTCTGGTGATCGCCGACCGGTCCGGCCAGGTGGTCTGCTTCAACACGGCCGCCTACCGGCTCACCGGCCTGCGGCCCGGTACGGCGCTGGGCACCCGGCTGGAGCACGCCCTCCCGCTGGAGGACCTGGACGGGCGCCGCTGGTGGCAGCTGACCGACCCGTACGGCGGCCTGGCCACCCGCACCGGCCAGCCCGAGCGGAACCTGCTGCTGCCGGGGGGCCGCGAGGTGCTGGTCTCCGCCCGGTACGTGCGGGCGCATCCGCAGGGCCCGGTCCTGCGGGTGGTGGTCGCGCTGCGCGGCACCGAGGCGCGCCGCCGTACCGAGCGCAGCCACGCCGAGCTGATCGCCACCGTCGCCCACGAGCTGCGCTCGCCGCTCACCAGCGTCAAGGGCTTCACCGCGACCCTGCTGGCCAAGTGGGAGCGGTTCACCGACGGCCAGAAGCGCTGGATGCTGGAGAGCGTGGACGCGGACGCGGACCGCGTCACCCGCCTGATCGCCGAGCTGCTGGACATCTCCCGGATCGACGCCGGGCGGCTGGAGATCCGCAAGCAGGTGGTCGACGTCCCCGCCGCCGTGCGCCGGCACGTGGACCGGCAGGTCGCCGCGGGCATCCCGTCCGAGCGCTTCGACATCCGGATCGCCGAGCCGCTCACCCAGCTCTGGGCCGACCCGGACAAGCTGGACCAGGTGCTCGCCAACCTGCTGGAAAACGCGGTGCGGCACGGCGACGGAACTGTCACCATCGAGGTGGCGCCCGCCAAGGAGGTCGTCGAACCGGCCCCGTGGGAGCACACCCACACCCCGCCCCGAGTCCTGGAAGGGACAGCGGTCACCGTGAGCGACGAAGGCAGCGGCATCCCCGAGGAGTCGATGCCGCGCGTCTTCACCCGCTTCTGGCGCGGCTCCAAGCGCGGCGGCACCGGCCTCGGCCTCTATATCGTCAAGGGCATCGTCGAGGCCCACGGCGGCACCATCAGGATCAGCCGCGCCCCGGGCGGCGGCGCCCGGTTCCGATTTATCCTGCCCGCCGGGGTGCCCGACTTCATGCTCTGAGGTCCGCGGCCCGGCGGGCTCCAGCGGAGCGGACACCGCGTGAAGCGGTGGGCCCGGCGCCGCCCCCGGTTCCACGCGGTTCCCCGCGTCGCCGGGGCCGGCCGGGTGCCTGCCCTCCCGGGGCGATGCCGCTCTGCGACTACACTCGACCTTTGGCGTTGTGGGACGCCCTGCGCGGCCGCGCCGCGGACACCCTCCCTGACTCGTACCGGGAACGGCTGCCCGCGCCCTGGCCACGCCGGGCGTAGCGCAGAGGCGAGCCACCCCTTACCTGAGCACACACGAGCAGGAGCACGGGAAAGATAGAGATGTCGGCACCCAATAAGTCGTACGACCCGGTAGAGGTCGAGGCATTGAAGCCCGAAGAGGTCGAGCGAGCCCGGGACGAGGCCGTCGCGGCGTTCGCCGCCGCCGGCACGCTGGACGAGCTCAAGCAGGCCAAGGTCGCCCACACCGGCGACCGCTCGGCGCTGTCGCTGGCCAACCGCGAGATCGGCGCGCTGCCCCCGCAGGCCAAGGCCGCGGCGGGCAAGCTGATCGGGCAGGCCCGTGGCGCCGTCAACCAGGCGCTGGCCAGGCGCCAGGTGGAGCTGGAGGCGGAGCGCGACGCGCGCGTGCTGGTCGAGGAGGCGGTGGACGTCACGCTGCCGTACGACCGCACCCCGCGCGGCGCCCGGCACCCGCTGACCACCCTCGCGGAGCGGATCGAGGACACCTTCGTGGCCATGGGCTACGAGGTGGCCGAGGGCCCCGAGGTCGAGGCGGAGTGGCTGAACTTCGACGCCCTCAACCTGGGCGAGGACCACCCGGCCCGCTCGATGCAGGACACCTTCTTCGTGCAGGCCCCCGACGGCTCGCCCGACTCCGGTGTCGTGCTGCGCACCCAGACCTCCCCGGTCCAGGCCCGCACGCTGCTCGACCGCGAGCCGCCCGTCTACGTGGTCTGCCCCGGCCGGGTCTACCGCACCGACGAGCTGGACGCGACGCACACCCCGGTCTTCCGGCAGGTCGAGGGCCTCGCGGTGGACGAGGGCATCACCTTCGCCGACCTCAAGGGCACCATCGAGCTGCTGGTCTCCAAGCTGATCGGCGACGGCCTGGAGCTGCGCTGGCGGCCCTCGTACTTCCCGTTCACCGAGCCGAGCGCCGAGATCGACCTGCAGTGCTTCGTCTGCCGCGGCGAGAGCGTCGGCAACCCGGACAAGCCCTGCCGCACCTGCTCCTCCGAGGGCTGGATCGAGCTCGGCGGCTGCGGCGTGGTCAACCCGCGGGTGCTGGTCGCCTGCGGCGTCGACCCGAGCCGCTACAGCGGGTTCGCCTTCGGCCTGGGCCTCGAGCGAATCCTGATGAACCGCCACAACGTCGCCGACATGCGCGACATGGTCGAGGGTGACGTCCGCTTCACCCTCCCGTTCGGGATGGAGATCTGATGCGCGTCCCGCTTTCCTGGCTGCGCGAGTACGTCGACCTGCCGGCCGGCGAGACCGGCCGCGACGTGGCGGCCCGGCTGGTCCGCGCCGGTCTCGAGGTCGAGACCGTCGAGCAGCTGAACGCCGACCTCAAGGGCCCGCTGGTCGTCGGCCAGGTGCTCTCGATCGAGGAGCTGTCCGGCTTCAAGAAGCCGATCCGGCACTGCTTCGTCAACGTCGGCGACGCCAACGGCACCGGTGAGCCGCAGGAGATCGTCTGCGGCGCGACCAACTTCGCCGTCGGCGACAAGGTCGTCGTGGTCCTCCCGGGCGCCGTCCTGCCCGGCCCCTTCCCGATCGCCGCGCGGCAGACCTACGGCCACACCTCGGCCGGCATGATCTGCTCCGCCCGCGAGCTGGGCATGGGCGACGACCACAACGGGATCATCGTCCTCCCGCCGGAGTACGAGCCCGGCACCGACGCCGTCGAGCTGCTCCAGCTGGTCGACGAGGTGCTGGACATCGCCGTCACCCCGGACCGCGGCTACTGCCTGTCGATGCGCGGGGTGGCCCGCGAGGCCGCCGCCGCGTACGGGCTGCCGCTGGCCGACCCGGCGCTGCTGGACGTGCCCCCGGCCAACTCGTACGGCTACCTGGTCAAGGTCGCCGACCCGGCGGGCTGCGACCGCTTCGTGGCCCGTACGGTCACCGGCGTCGACCCGACCGCGCAGTCGCCGATCTGGCTCCAGCGCCGCCTGCAGAAGTCGGGCATCCGCCCGATCTCGCTGACCGTCGACATCACCAACTACGTGATGCTGGAGGTCGGCCAGCCGCTGCACGCGTACGACCGGAACCGGGTCGACGGCCCGATCCAGGTCCGCCGCGCGCAGGACGGCGAGAAGATCACCACCCTGGACGGCGTCGAGCGCAAGCTGGTCGCCGAGGACCTGGTGATCTGCGACAACACCGGCCCGATCGGCATCGCCGGCGTGATGGGCGGCGCCTCCACCGAGATCCTCGACGCGGCGGCCGGTCCCGGCACCACCGAGGTGATCATCGAGGCGGCGCACTTCGACGCCGTCACCGTCGCCCGCGCCGCCAAGCGGCACAAGCTGCCCTCCGAGGCGTCCAAGCGCTTCGAGCGCGGCGTCGACCCGGAGGCGGCCCGCGCCGCCGCCCAGCGCGCGGTGGACCTGCTGGTCCTCATCGCGGGCGGCACCGCCGAGGCCGGGGTCACCGACATCGCGGCCCCGCACCCGCTGCGCACCATCGCCATCGACGCGGACCTCCCGGACCGCGTCGCGGGCACCGAGTACGGCCGCGAGACCGTCACCCGGCGCCTCCAGGAGGTCGGCTGCACCGTCGCGGGCGCCGACATCGCGGGCGCCGACATCCTGCAGGTCACCCCGCCGACCTGGCGGCCGGACCTGACCGACCCGTACGACCTCGCGGAGGAGGTCATCCGCCTGGAGGGGTACGACAACGTCCCCGCCCGGATGCCCACCGTGCCGCCGGGCCGTGGCCTGACGGAGGCCCAGCGCTTCCACCGCCGGACGGGCGTCGCGCTGGCCGGTGCGGGCTACGTCGAGGTCAACAACTACCCCTTCGTCGGGGAGGCCGCGCTCGACGCGCTCGGCTTCGAGAAGGACGACGAGCGCCGCCGTACGGTGAAGCTCGTCAACCCGCTGAACGACGAGGAGCCGGCGCTGCGCACCACGCTGCTGCCGGGCCTGCTCGGCGCGCTGCGGCGCAACATCGGCCGGGGCAACACCGACCTGGCGATCTACGAGACGGGTACGGTCTTCCTCCCCAAGGAGGAGCTGCGGGTCGCCCCGCGCCTGCCCGTCGACCGCCGTCCGACCGACGAGCAGCTGGCGTCGCTGGACGCCGCGCTGCCGGACCAGCCGCGTCGCGTGGCCGTCGCCCTGGCGGGCGAGCGGCTGCCGTCCGGCTGGTGGGGCAAGGGCGCGGGCGCGGGCTGGGCGGACGCCGTCGAGGCGGCCCGCACGGTCGCCCGTGCGGCGGGCGTCGAGCTGACGGTCCGTCAGGCCCAGCGGGCCCCTTGGCACCCGGGCCGCTGCGCCGAACTGCTGGCCGGCGAGCGCGTCGTCGGGTACGCCGGTGAGCTGCACCCGCGCGTCATCAAGGCTCTGAACCTGCCGGAGCGCACCAGCGCGATGGAGGTCGACCTCGACCTGCTGTCCGCCGACGGCGCGCAGCGGGTCAGCGGCCCGGCGGTGTCCTCCTACCCGGTGGCCACCCAGGACGTCGCGCTGATCGTCGACTCCGCCGTCCCGGCCGCCGAGGTGGAGGCCGCGCTGCGCGACGGCGCGGGCGAACTGCTGGAGGCCATCCGGCTGTTCGACGTCTTCACCGGCGAGCAGGCGGGCGCGGGCAGGAAGTCGCTGGCGTACACGCTGCGCTTCCGCGCCACCGACCGCACGCTGACGGCCGACGAGGCCACGGCCGCCCGCGAGTCGGCGGTGGCCGCGGCCACCGCCCGCACGGGCGCGGTGCTGCGCGGCGCCTGACGCCTGCCGGTTGCCTGAAGGGCCCCACCTCCGGATTCGTCCGGGGGTGGGGCCCTTTCGCGTACGCCTTGCTGGGCGCTCTCGCGGGCGGGGGAGGCAACGCGCAGGCCGGGACGGGTGGAGCGGGTGCGGAGCGTCGTCCGGGGGCGGGCCGCCGGAGCCCTGGGGGCCGGCTTTCGGCTAATGGTCCGGACCAACATGCGGCCAACATGCACCGGTCAAAACTCTTGCGGCGGGAGGCGCGGGGGCGCTTCAATCAGTTAGGAAGGTTTCCTAACTCTCTTCAAGGGCACCCCTGCGCCCGTGACGGAAGACGGAGCACCACATGCGCACGCAGCACCGCACCGCACGCCTCGCCCTCGCAGTCGTTCTCGCCGCGATACCCGTGTCGGTCGCGACCGCCGGCATCAGCCAGGCGCAGACCCCCGCGGCCGCCACGGTCCGCGCGGGCGTCGGGCTCGACGACGCCCACAAGAAGGAGATCGCGATGGAGCTCGTCTCCAGCGCCGAGAACTCCTCGCTCGACTGGAAGGCGCAGTACAAGTACATCGAGGACATCGGCGACGGCCGCGGCTACACGGCCGGCATCATCGGCTTCTGCTCCGGCACCGGCGACATGCTCGACCTGGTCCAGCACTACACGGCCCTGAAGCCCGGCAACGTCCTCGCCAAGTACCTCCCCGCACTGAAGAAGGTCAACGGCAGCGCCTCGCACGCCGGTCTCGGCACCCCGTTCATGAAGGACTGGGCGACCGCCGCCAAGGACACCGTCTTCCAGACCGCGCAGAACGACGAGCGCGACCGGGTCTACTTCACCCCCTCGGTCGACCAGGCCAAGGCGGACGGCCTGCGCGCCCTCGGCCAGTTCATCTACTACGACGCCATCGTGATGCACGGCCCGGGCAACGACCCGACCAGCTTCGGCGGCATCCGCGCCACCGCCATGAAGCACGCCAAGACCCCCGCCCAGGGCGGCAACGAGACCACCTACCTGAACGCCTTCCTGGACGCCCGCAAGGCCGCCATGCTCACCGAGGCCGCCCACGACGACACCAGCCGGGTCGACACCGAGCAGCGCCCCTTCCTGAAGGCCGGCAACCTCGACCTCAACCCGCCGCTCAAGTGGAAGACGTACGGCGACAGTTACAGCATCAACAGCTGACGTCCTGCATCGGCCACAGCTGCCCCTGTACCGGCCCGCCGGTACAGGGGCAGCTGTGTGACAGGGGTCCGCGATGCTGCCGCACTTCCGTTACCTGGGAAAACACGCATGTCGAGCACAAGGACCGCCAGGCATAGGTGCCTGGGTAGCCGGCCCACCGGCCCACCGGCCCACCGGCCCGACCGCAACCGTCACTCGGAAGCCGTGCCTGGCCGTACGGAGATCAGGGCCCGGTTCCCCGTCGGCCGCTCCAACGCAGTGGCGATCCGCCGCGCCTTGGCCGGTGGCCGCTTCATCCGCGCGACGCCTGCCAGTCGTGCAAGCCGCCCGGAGCATCGTCCGGCGGGATCAACTCACCCACCCGTAGCGTCTGTTCCCGCCCGCCACGCAGAGGCCGGACGTACACGCGGCCCTCACTGAAGTCCATCACCCGCACGGACTCGCCCGTGGACCGCAGGTACGCAGTCTGCCCCTCCTGCGGAACCCACGCGGCGGTCACCGCAGCACCTCCACCCGGACGTAGTGCGAGCGCCCGGCCATGGCGAAGGTCAGCATCAGCCGTCCGTCGCGTTGCAGGAACTCCTCGACGCGTTCGACCGCGCCGTCGCCGAAGAACTCGCGGTACGCCTCGTACTGGAAGCTCCCCATTGGCAAGGCGCGCAGCGAATTCCACAGTGCCGCGATTGCGGCGGCCAGGTCACCGAACTGGGCAGGCTGGGTGATGTCCTCGATCTCTACCGTAACCGGCATACGAACGGTTGTTTCGGGCATGGCGCCACCTCCGCAGTCTCCTGCCCCGGCCGCTGCGAGCCTGGCCGAGGGCTGATCGTCATGGGCAGAGCATCGGGCCAGGACTCCAGAGGGGGCAATGGCGGGTGATTCGTGAAACCCGCGTTCTCTCATCGGTAGCCCGTGAGCTGCTGACGCTTCATCACGACTGACTCGTGAAACGGGTGCTCTGCACAGCCCCGGCCCGGCTACGGTGAGAGACACCTCCTCTACGGCAGGCTGGAGCCCGCCCATGTCACGCGCGAATCCCCGACCGGTTGCCCAACGACTCCGTCAAGAAGCGGCCGTCGGCAGCTGGACTCCGTGGCAACTCGCTCACCAGATCTCCGTCACGTGTGGCATTTCCTTGCTGCAGGCTCACCGGCTGGGCCACGGCTGGACACTGGAAGCGGCGGTCAACGCCTACGCGGGACTCGGAGGATGTCTCACGGTGCAGCAGCTGTCCGCGTGGGAGAACGGAAAATCGCGACCCGGGGAACGCCACCTGGACGGGCTGTGCCGGCTGTACGCGACGCGCCCGGACCGGCTCGGGTTTGCTACCGACTACACGCCCGGTGCCCCCGTGAACGACGCACCACGCCCCGTCCGGACCGAAGCGGCCGCGTCCGCCGAAACCCCTGAGCCCCACGGCATGTTGGCGGAGCGACGGACGATTCTCCGCACCTTGCTGACCGGAGTTGGCCTGACCCTTTCCGGGCCGGTGCTGACAGCGCTCGCGGACGTGCGCCGGACCATGGCCGAGACGCTGAGCGAGTCTCTCAGCGAGACCACGATGGAACAGTGGGAACGGTCAGCTGCCGAGTACGGACATGCCTACCAGATGAGCCCGCCGGGTCGGCTCCTTGCGGATGGCGTCCTCGACTTCGTCGAAGTACAGCAGCTCCTCGCACGCCGGCAGCCGTCCGACTACCGGCTCCGTCTGTGCCGCGTCGCCGCGCAACTGGCCGGAACTGCTGGGATCGCTCTCGTGGCGCTCGGCGAGCAGCGTGAGGCCCGCAGCTGGTTCCGGTGTGCTCAGCTCGCGGCAGAGGAGACGGGAGACCGGGCACTACGGGCGTGGCTGCTGGCCCGCGAGGCTGTGATCCCGTTCTACTTCGGGTCGCCGCAGGCTGCGGCCGAGCTGGCAGAACGTGCCAGTCTTGTGGCGGGCAACACGGCCTGTGCCACGGCCGCGTGGGCGCCCGCACTGGAAGCCCGGTCTCTCGCCAGGCTGGGCCGGGCGGACGATGCCCGACAGGCGATGCAGATCGCAGAGCGGGCCTTCGCCCGCCTCGGCGGCAACCAGAAGAGCGATACGGCCTACGGCTATACCGAGCGTCAGATGCGCTGGCACATCGGGAGCATGCACACCGTCCTCGGAGACACCCGCCGCGCGCAGGCCTCACTCGATGAGGCGCTGACGATGTACGCCCCCATCGAGCATCTCGACCGGGCTCTGATCGCGCTCGACCAGAGTGCCGGGCTCATCCACGTCGGAGAGGTCACGACAGGCGCGAAGGTCGCCGTACAGAGCTTGGAGCTTCTGCCTACGGAACACCGGACCGGCATCGTTGTTGCCCGAGCCCGGGAGGTCGCGTCCGCGATTCCCGCATTGGCCGGCCGGATGCCAGCCGTGCGGGAGCTGCGTGATGCTATCGCCGCAGCAGTTCCAGTGCTGCCCGGCTAGGGACGGCGGGCAAGGAGCTGTAGCAGCCCGGTGACGGCGACTCCGGCGACGATCTGTCGCTGGTCGATCATCTCCTGGATGTGGTCCAGGGGAATCCAGCCGATCCGATCAGCCTCGTGAGTGTCGACCGGCGGGCCGATGAGCTCGGCTTCGCGGGCAAGGAAGACGTGGTGCTCGGCGTTGGACATGCCGCCGACCGGCTGGTTGTAGGCCAGGGGCTCCACCCTGGCGACGCGCCACCCGGTTTCTTCCTCGACCTCGCGCGTGGCTGCGTCCTCCAAGGTCTCGCCGTCTTCGACGATGCCGGATGGAATCTCCCAGTTCCAGGTGTCGGTGGCGAAGCGGTGACGCCACATCATGAGGACCTCGTCCCGGTCGTTGAGCACCACCGTGGCGGCGACCGGCGCCCATTTCACGAGGTGGTGCTCGTACCGGCTCTGGCCAGGCGGTTCCACATCGACCAGGTCGAGCTCGACCCAGGGACTGGTGTAGATCGTGCGGCTGCCGTGGACGGTCCACTCGCTCAAGATGTCACCTCTCCGAGGGGCTTTTCCGGGACGATCGTGTCACAGGAGTGCTGTCCAGCCATAGGTGATCCGGCCGGGGCCCGCGGGCCGCATGCCTATGGCGCGAGCCGTTCGACAGCCATGAAGCCACTCACAGTGTTGCCCGCGACGGGCTGACCATATGAGGCACGCTGCGCGCGGTGATGCACCCCGCGCCGCACCGGTCCCAGCTCGGCGAGGCCGCACAGCGCTGGGTCGCGCACCGGTTCGGCGACTGATGAGTTCCCCGCCGAGTAAGGCGAAGCCTGGTGGAGTGGATCTCTACGGTGGCCGCCCGCAGGCGCGCCAGGGGAGTTCGGACGACGCGGCAGCGAGGAGGCCAAGTCAACAGACGGGGCCTTCTCGCTGCCGGGGGAGCGGGAGGTTCAGGGCTTCCAGTTGCTGAGGGCCTGGTCAGGCGCTCGCGGTGTAGTCGTAGAAGCCGCGGCCGGACTTGCGGCCCAGCAGACCCGCGTCGACCATCCGGGAGAGCAGCGGCGGAGCGGCGAACAGCGGCTCCTTGTACTCGTCGTACATGCTTTCGGCGATCGAGACGATGGTGTCCAGGCCGATCAGGTCGCACAGCCGCAGCGGGCCCATCGGGTGGGCGCAGCCGGCCTCCATGCCCTTGTCGATGTCGGAGGCGGTGGCCACGCCCGACTCGAACATCCGCACCGCCGACAGCAGGTACGGCACCAGCAGCGCGTTGACCACGAAGCCGGCCCGGTCACGGGCCCGGATCGGCTCCTTGCCGAGCACCTGGACGGCGAAGTTCTCGGTGCGGGCGGTGGTCTCGGCGGAGGTGGTCAGGGTCGGGACGACCTCGACCAGCTTCTGGACCGGCGCCGGGTTGAAGAAGTGCAGACCGATGATCTGCTCCGGACGCGAGGTGGCGGCGGCCAGCTTCACGATCGGGATGGAGGAGGTGTTGGAGGCCAGGATGGCGTCCCGGCGCTCGACGACCTTGTCCAGCGTCTGGAAGATCTTGACCTTGATGTCCTCGCGCTCGGCCACCGCCTCGACCACCAGGTCGCGGTCGGCGAAGTCGCCGAGATCGGTGGTGAACGTGATCCGGCCGAGCGCCTCGTCGCGCTGCTCCTCCGTCAGCTTGCCCCGCCTGACGGCCGTCTCAAGGGAGTTGGTCAGCCTGGTCCGGCCGAACTCGAGGGCCTCGCCGCTGGCCTCGGAGACCAGGACGTCCAGCCCGGAGCGGGCGAAGACCTCGGCGATGCCCGAACCCATGAGGCCGCAGCCGACTACTCCGACGCGCGCGATGTCACTCACTCAGTTGCCCTTCACGGTGGTGCTGGGCGGTGACCCAGCAGGGTGCTCTGCGGCGGGCGGAAGGCACCGGTGGTGCCGGTGGGTGCCGCCTTGACGACCGTACTACTCCGAGGGGAACGCTGGTTCACCCGGACCGGGGATAGGCCGACCGGATGAGATGTGTCACGTCCGTGCCGTGCGGCCGCCGGGCGCCCCGCACCCGGGCCCGGACAATGCGGAGCAGCCGACGAGGCGGAGCAACCGGCGAGGGAGTGCGGATGCCGACGGGTTCACTGGCAGGACAGGTCGGGCTGGTCACCGGAGCGGGCCGGGGGATCGGCCGGGAGATCGCGGTGGGCCTGGCCGCCGAGGGCATGGCGCTGGGCCTGCTGGGCCGGACCCACGACACCCTGGACGAGACCCTTCGGCTCTGCGCCCGGCACGGCGCCCGGGTCGTGGCCGTGACGGCCGACGTGACCCGTCCGGGCGCGGTCCGGGAGGCCGTCCGGGCGGTGGAGCGCGCCCTCGGGCCGGTGGACTTCCTGGTCAACAACGCGGGCCGGGTCGACCCGGAGGAGGTACCGCTCTGGGAGGTGGACGCCGTCCAGTGGTGGCAGGTGGTGGAGACCAACCTGCGCGGGCCGTTCAACCTGATGCGCAGCGTCCTGCCGGGCATGGTCGAGCGCCGGCGCGGCCGGGTGCTCAACCTGAACTCCGGCTTCGCCTTCCGCCCCGACGGGAACTACACCGCGTACGCGACCTCCAAGGGCGCACTGCTCCAGCTCTCCGACAACATCGCCGACTCGCTCGCCGCCCACCACGTGGTGGTGCTGGACGTCAGCCCCGGTGCGGTCGCCACCGACATGACGGCCGGGATGCCGATGTTCGCCGGAATGAAGGAGTGGGGCAGCATCCCGTACATGGTCGCCGTCACCGTGGACGCCGCGCGCGGCCGCTTCGACGGCCTGCACGGCCGCTTCATCCACGTCGGCCGGGACAACCTGGAACACCTGGTCGACCAGGCCGACGCCATCCGCGAAGCCGACGCCCGCACCCTCCGGCTCCGCCCGTACGGACCCGACGACCCGCTGACCTGAGGCGCCCGCGGACCTCGTTCGCCGGGCCGGGCCGGCCCGGCCCGGGCCGGTCCCGGCTCACAGGGCCAGCAGTGCGTCCAGTTCCGCGTCCGTCAGGCTCCCCGCCGCCCGGCCCGTCCGGGCGAACTCGTTCGCCAGGCGCTGGAGAGCCTCGTTGACCGGTGTCGGTACGCCGTGCAGGCGGCCCAGCAGGACGGCCTCGCCGTTCAGGTAGTCGGCCTCGATCGTGCCGGTGCCCCGGCTGAGGCTCTGCCAGGAGGAGCCGCCGGGCCGTGCGCCGTCATCCAGCCGTTGGAGCTCGACGAGCCCGCCGCGCATCGCCTGCTGCTCCTCGGCGCTCGGGTACGCGATGCCCGCCGCCTCCAGTGCCGCGACGTACTCGGCCGCCACGCGGCGGTAGAGCTCCGCCCGCGACCCCTCCACGACCGGGCCGCCGACGGCCTCCAGC
This sequence comes from Kitasatospora kazusensis, assembly GCF_039529945.1. Taxonomy (NCBI): domain Bacteria; kingdom Bacillati; phylum Actinomycetota; class Actinomycetes; order Kitasatosporales; family Streptomycetaceae; genus Kitasatospora; species Kitasatospora kazusensis. The sequence continues at coordinate 94,211 of NZ_BAAANT010000018.1, forward strand.
GCGTTGCCGACGTTGCCCAGCAGCTTGCCGTACTTCCAGGCCATCACGTCGGGCTGGACGGGTGCCAGGAACACCGACCTCTCCAGGTCGGCGGAGATCACCCGGACGGTGTCGTCCGTCCCCGAGGGGTACCTCCCCAGGTGCAGGATGCCGGTCATCGGAGCGCCGTGGGCGCTCACCCGGCCGGGCTCCAGGTTGGACGAGGGCAGCCAGACGCACATGCCGTAGACCCGGCGGAAGCGCCGCAGCGCCAGCCGCTCGCCCTCCACCCCGTTCTGCGCGCAGACCGCCGGCAGCAGCTCGCCCGCCGTGCCGGGGGACACCCCGTCCGCACCGGTGACGGGCCGCGCCGCCCACTCGGTGAGCAGGGCCTCGGTGTGCTGGGTCTTGACCGCGAAGACCAGGACGTCGTCGGCGCGCAGCTCCAGCGCCCCCGGCCCGTCCACCGCCGGGATCGGGAGCACCCGGGTGCCCTCGGCGGTGGTGAAGTGCAGGCCGTCCGCGCGCAGGGCCGCCAGGTGCGCTCCGCGTGCGACGAGGACCACCTCGTGGCCGCTCTCGAACAGCCGCCCGCCGATCGTGCCGCCGACCGCGCCGGCCCCGATGATGATGTATCGCATGGCCCGAGCATGGCACGCGGCCCGCCGGTCCGGGCAGGCCCTTACGCGCAGAGCTGACTGGCGGTCACCGCGCTGAGCCCCAGCTTCGCCAGCCCGTCGAGGATGCCGGGCAGCGCGTCCGCCGTGCCCTTGTGGCCCATGTGCAGGGCGACCACCGAGCCGCCGCTGACGGCCTTGAGCAGGCGGCGTTGCACCACGTCCGCCCCCGGGTCGGTGTAGTCGCGCGGGTCGACGTCGAAGGACAGGCAGTGCTGGTACCCGACCAGTTTCGCCTGCTCCCGCACCATCGGGGTGGCGTACTGGGCGGCGGACGGCCGGAACCAGCGGCCGATCGAGCCGGTGAGCTTCTGCAGGCGCTCGGCGCACTGCGCGATCTCGTCGTGCGCCTGGTCGGCGGGCATCGTCGAGATGTCCAGATGGTTCTGGGTGTGGTTGCCCAGCTCGTGGCCGCCGTCCAGGATCCGCCGGGCCATCTGCGGCTGCTGGTCGAGCCAGCTGCCGACCGCCAGCACCGTCAGCCTCGCGCCGCGCTGCTCGGCGGCCGCGAGTATCGCGGTGGCCAGCACGGGATCGCCCTGGCCGTGGAAGGTGAGGGCGACCTCGCGGCGCTCGCGCGGCCCGTTCACCACCTCGTCCGGGGTGTTGACGGCGAGCGGCGGTGCGTCGGTGGCACCGGCCGGGGGGTGCGCGGCCGGTGTGCCGGTCGGCGCGGCGGGCAGGCCGGTCGCGGCCGGTCCCGCCGTGCTCAGGTGCGCGGGCTGCACCTGGGCGGCGAAGGACGCCGGGCCGTGGGCGGTCCCGGCGGGGGAGTCGCCGCAGGCGGCGACCAGGCTCCCGGTGGCGGTGAGCGCAGCCAGTCGTGCCGTGGAGCGCAGCACGGTGCGTCGGTCGACAGTCATCGTGCGACAGCCTAGACACTGCGCCGTGCCCCGGCGATTCGACCGGGAGCGGACCGGCCCCGGCACGAGGGTGTGTTGTACCCGGGGGTCGGCGCCGGGGTGGGGCAGGCTTGGGCGAGCGGGGCGCGAGGTGGCCGGCCCCGCCCGCCTGCGGCGATGGGAGGCCGATGACTGCCAGCCGCGAGGTCCGGATCACCGCCGTGCTGGCCGTGCTGACCGTGACGAGCGGGGTGATCGACGCGGTCAGCTTCCTGGGCCTCGGCCGGGTGTTCGCCGCGCTGGCCACCGGCAACCTGCTGCTGCTCGCGTTCGGCATCGCCGGATCCGCCGCGCTCCCCGTGGCCCGGCCCGCGCTCGCGCTGACGAGCTTCGTCCTGGGCGCCGCAGCCGCTCACGTCACGATCGGCCGGCTGCGGCGGCGTGGGTGGCGCTGGTTGGTGCCGGGCCTGCTGCTGGAGTCCGCCCTGCTCGGTACGGCCGGCGGGTACGCCGTCGCCACCGGCGGGTCGGGCAGCCCACCCGGAGGCGACGCCACGATCGTCTTCGGCGTGGTCGCGCTCGCCATGGGCTGGCGCAGTCGGGTCGTGCTGGAGGCCCGGATCCCCGAGATGCCGACCACACTGGTGCAGCTCACCCTGGTCAAGCTGGTCGGGGACCTGCTCTCGTTCCGTCGGCCCGCCACAGCAGGGGGCCTGACGCGGATCCAGCGGCTGGCGACCGTCCTCGGCATGCTGGGCGGCGGCATGCTGGGCGCGGCCGCGCTGCCGTACGGCCTCGGTGCGGTCCTGCTCGCGGTGGCCGGCTGCGTCGCCGTGCTGGCGCTGGTGTACCACCGCGCCTCGCGCGGGCTGCCGCCGCTGCCGGCCACGCCGTCCTGAGCGATGCGGGACGGGGCCCGCCCCTGCGAGCGGCGGGATGACCGCGCTCTCGGTGCCGCGTGCGCAACCGGGAACCCCGAGGCGGTCCGCCTACCGGGCCTCCTGCTCCAGCCAGGCCAGGTGGGCCGCCCGGGTCCGCCGCCAGAGCGTCGCGCGCTCGGCTGCGCCCACCTCGGGCAGGGCCAGCCCGAAAACCTCCGAGAGGACGCCGAACCACTCGGCGGAGGTGGCGAGTTCGCGGGAGGTCCGGTGGTCGCCGTCGATCCGGAGCAGGACGCAGCCGCGCAGCGAGTCCAGCCCGGTGGCGTGCCGCCGGGCGGCCTGCGGGAAGCGGCGGAAGCCGGAGTCCGGCGCGGTGGAGAGCCAGTGGTGCCGCTCCGCGAAGTCCGCGGGCCCGGCCGGTTCGAGCCGGAAGTCCATACCGGGGAAGCCGTTCCCCGGATCGTTGTGGAACCGCCAGCCGCCCGGCGCCACCGCCGAGGGCTCCAGCCCGAAGGTGAACGGCCCCTGCCGGTAGGTGCCTTCGCGCAGCGGCAGCGGTTCGTACAGGCACTCGCCGAGGCCCACGTCGACGAACCAGGTCCCGCCCTCGCACTCCACCGTCAGCGCGAGGTGCCCGCCGTCGGCGGCGGCGGGCACCGCCCGGTCCGGCTGCACGCCGCCGAGGTGCCAGCGCACCCGGTAGCCGAGCGCCGTCAGCAGGGTCGCGAACGCGCCGTTGAGGTGGAAGCAGTAACCGCCGCGTCCGCTCAGGACGCGTTCCACCGACTCGTGCGGGTCGACGGTCGTCGGGCGTCCGAGCAGGATGTCCAGTGTCTCGTACGGCACCCGTTCGACGTGCGCCCGGTGCAGCGCACGCAGCCCGGCCACCGAGGGGGCACCGGGGCCGGCTGTGCCGAGCCGTCGAAGATACCGACCGACCACCCTGCTGTTCACCATGGCAGCAGAGTAGTTGTGGCCGCGCCCCCGGCGGCGGTGGCCCCCGGGGCTCCCGGTGCCGGGGGACCCGCTAGGCTCCGAGCAAGATCGCACACGGGGGTGGGGACATGCCGGATCACCGGGACACGGAGCCTGGGCGGATCATCTTCCTGAACGGCACGTCGAGTTCGGGCAAGTCGAGTCTGGCCGTCGAACTGCTGCGCACGCTCGACTCGCCGTACTTCCACCTGTCCGTGGACGCGTTCAACGCGATGGGCGCCCGGCGGGCCGAACTGCTGCCCACGCCGGACGATTTGGCCGCCGCGCTCACCCGGATGCGACGGGGCTTCCACCGGGCGATCGCCGGGATGGCGGCCGCCGGGAACAACGTCGTGGTCGACCACGTGTTCAGCGAACCGTGGCGGCTGCTCGACTGCCTGGACGTCCTGGCCGGGTACGACGTGGTGCTGGTCGGCGTGCGCTGCCCGCTCGACGAGCTGCGGCGCCGCGAACTCGCCCGGGGCGACCGCCAACCCGGCACGGCCGAGCTCCAGTTCGACCTCGTGCACGCGCACGGCGTCTACGACGTCGAGTGCGACACCGGCGCCGCCGGCACCGAGGACTGCGCCCGGCAGGTCAGGGACTTCCTCGCCCGGCGGGACCGGACGGCCCCGACCGCCTTCGAACGGCTCCGCGCGCTGACCCTCCCGGCGAGCTGACGGCCAGTCGGCCGGTCGGCCGGTCGGCCTTTCGGTTCGTCAGTCCGTCAGTTCATCGGCCAGCAGGTCCATCAGCAGTCCGTCGTGCCAACTGCCGTCCGACCCGCGCTCGTACTGCCGCATGACGCCGACCGGCCGGAAGCCGACCTTGGTGTAGCAGCGGATCGCGGCGGTGTTGTCGGCGGCGGGATCGATCACCAGCCGGTGGAACCCGTATGCGGTGATCAGATGGCGGGCGAGGGTGCGGACGGCGTCGGTGCCCAGGCCGCGACCGTGCACCGCCGGATCGAGGTAGACGTCCATACCCGCGTGCCGGTAGTCCGGCGTGGTCTCGGCGTGCCACTGGATCGCGCCGACCACCCGCCCGTCGTACTCGACCGCCAGCGTCGGCGCCTCGTGGTCGGCGATGTCCTCGGCCACCTCCGCCGCCAGGTCGGGGTCGCCGCGCCAGCGGGCGTAGACCTCGGGCGTGGCCCGGATCGCCGCCAGGGCCGGGATGTCGGCGGCGGTCGCCGGGCGCAGCGCGACAGTGGCGCCGTAGAGCGTCGTCTGCATGATCCGGACGGTACCAGCGGGCCGGGCACGGGGGTGGGACGGGCACGGTGGGTCTCCGCCGGGCATCCGGAGCCCGCTGCCGCTACCGCCGCTGCCGACCGTGCCCGGGTCAGGCCGGCCGACCGCCGGGACGCCGGGCCGACACCTCGCCCGGGTAGGGTGCGCCCGGCATCGGGCAGTGACTGCTGAGGAGTGATCGAGTTGACCGGTTCGGCCGCGCCGCCTGCGGACACCCCCGGACTCCGGCGGCGGCTGGGCGTCTTCGACGCCGTGGTGATCGGCCTGGGCGCGATGGTCGGGGCGGGGATCTTCGCGGCCCTCGCACCCGCCGCCGCCACGGCCGGCTCCGGCCTGCTGCCCGGGCTCGGGCTGGCCGCGCTGGTGGCGTACTGCAACGCGACCTCCTCGGCCCGGCTGGCCGCCCGGTACCCGGCCTCCGGCGGCACGTACGTCTACGGTCGCGAGCGGCTCGGCGAGTTCTGGGGCTACCTGGCCGGCTGGGGCTTCGTGGTCGGGAAGATCGCCTCCTGCGCGGCGATGGCGCTCACCGTCGGCGGCTACGTCTGGCCGGCGCACGCCCGGCCGGTCGCGGTCGCCGCCGTGGTGGCGCTGACGGCGGTGAACTACGCGGGCGTGCAGAAGGCCGCCTGGCTGACCAGGTCGATCGTGGCGGGCGTGCTCGCCGTCCTGGCGGCCGTGGTCACCGCCTGCCTGACCGGCGGCACCGCCGAGGCCGCCCGGCTCGGCATCGGCGCCGACATCACGGCGGGCGGGGTCCTGCAGGCCGCCGGGCTGCTGTTCTTCGCCTTCGCCGGATACGCCCGGATCGCCACCCTCGGCGAGGAGGTCCGCGACCCCGAGCGCACCATCCCCAGAGCCGTCCCGCTCGCGCTGGCCATCGCGCTGGCCGTGTACGCGGCGGTCGCCGTCGCCGTGCTGGCCGTGCTCGGTCCGGACCGCCTCGCGCACTCCCCGGCGCCGCTGGTGGAGGCCGTCCGGGCGGCCGGTGCCCCCGCGCTCGCGCCGCTCGTCCGGGCCGGTGCGGCGGCGGCCGCGCTCGGCTCGCTGCTGGCACTGATCCTCGGGGTCTCGCGGACCACCCTGGCGATGGCCCGCGACCGCCACCTGCCGCCCGCCCTCGCGGCCGTCCACCCCCGCTTCCACGTCCCGCACCGCGCCGAGCTCGCCGTCGGCGCCGTCGTCGCCGTGCTCGCCGCCACCACCGACCTGCGCGGGGCGATCGGCTTCTCCTCCTTCGGCGTCCTCGCCTACTACGCGGTGGCCAACGCCGCCGCCCTCACCCTCACCCGCGCCGAGCGCCGCCCGCCCCGGGTGGTGCCGCTGGCCGGGCTGGCCGGCTGCCTGGCCCTGGCCTTCGCCCTGCCCCTCGCCTCGGTGCTCTCCGGCGCGGCCGTCCTCGGCGCCGGCGCCGCGACGTACGGCTTGCGCCGGGCCCGGCGCGCTCGCGGGTAGGGCACCCTCGCGGGTAGGGCGCGCGGCCCGCCGGGCGGGGTCAGCTCAGCGGGATGCCCTGCGGGAAGCGGAAGAGGCCCGTGGGGTCGTACGTCCGTTTCACCGCCCGGAGCCGCGCCGCGTTCGCGCCGTAGTAGGCCTGCTCCCAGCCGGCCAGCGTCGGGTCGGCGTAGTTCTGGTAGGCCTCCCCGCTCGCCCAGGGGCGCATCGCCCCCCAGACCGAGTCCAGCCACGACCAGGAACGGTCGGCGCCCGTGCCGCCGACGACGCCGGAGGGGTAGTTGGCGGTGTACTGCGCGGTGAACAGGCCGTTGCGGTGGACGAAGGCGGTGTCCGCCGCCCCGACCCGGTTGACCGCCCCGCCGAGGGCGTCGAAGGCCACCCCCGCGCTACCGCCCTGCGGACCCGTGTGCGGGTAGCGCTCCACCGCCGCGACCAGGGCCGCCGCCCCGGCGTCGGTCAGCGGACGGTTGAAGACGTCGGAGCGCGCGCCGTACGACTCGCGGGTCACCCGGCCGTCCGGGGTCCGGCCCGGCAGGGTGCCCGGCAGGTGGGCCGCCGACTGCGACCAGCCCTGGACCCCGCCCATCACCTGCATCGTCGCCAGGTAGGAGGCGGAGTGCAGCGAGGTCGAGGCCGGGGCGGCGCCCAGCCCGTCGACCAGGTTGCCGAGCTCGCCCTGCGCGCCGAGGTAGACGACGGTGCTGCCGAGCTGGAGCCGGCCGTCCGCCCAGGCCAGCAGGTGCAGGTCGGCCCACATGCCGTCCGGCGCGCCCGGCGCCCAGGCCTGCCAGGCCCGCACCACCTCGGCCGCGCGGGACCACGGCCAGGACAGGAAGGCGTACGAGCAGTCGGCGGCCGGGTGGGTCCGGAAGGACAACGAGGTGACGACGCCGAAGTTGCCGCCGCCACCGCCGCGCAGCGCCCAGAACAGATCGCCGTCGCTGTCGGAGCCGACCCGGCGGATCCTCCCGTCGGCCGTGACGACCTCCGCCCCGGTGAGGTTGTCGCAGGTCAGCCCGTACGCCCGCCCGGTGACGCCGATGCCGCCGCCGAGGGTGAGCCCGGTCACCCCCACGGTCGGGCAGCTGCCGGCCGGTATGGTGACGCCCCGTCCGGCCAGCCCCGCGTACACGTCGACGAGCCGCGCGCCCGCGCCCACCACGGCCCCGCCGGAGTCCGCCGTCACGGAGGCGAGCCGGCCCACGTCCAGCACCAGCCCGCCGCCCGAGGACCAGCCCGCGTAGCTGTGCCCGCCGCTGCGGGAGGTCACCGGCACGCCGTACCGCTGCGCGAAGGCCAGGCAGGTGGCGACGTCGGCGGCGCCCCCGACGTAGGCCACCGCGCTCGGCCGGAGCGAGTCGAAGCGCGGCTGGAACAGCTGGCGCGCGGAGTCGTAGCGGCTGTCGCCCGGCCGGATCAGCAGCCCGTCGAGATCCTTCGCGAGGGCCGCCCAGTCGCCCGGCCCGGCAGGGCCGGAAGGTACGGCGGACCTGCCGGGAGAGGCGGGGGAGGCGGGGGAGGCCGACCCGCCGGAGGCGGCCGGCGGCGTCGCCGTGGCGGGCGGCTGCGCCGTCCCCCGGCCGTCGGAGCAGGCGGCGGCTCCCGCCGTGACCGCCGCCAGAGCGGCCGCGCGCAGCACGGTACGTCGGGAAATGCTCGTCTCGGCCATCCGGGCAGTCTCCTCGCACTCGTGACCGGTGCGCCACCGGTCACCGGAAGAATCCCGCGCGCCCGGCAACCCGGCGGCCCCGGGGGCGACTTCCGCCGCACAGCGCACCTCCCGGCCCGCACGGGTCCGGTCCGGGCGCCGGACTCGGCTAGCCTGAGGGCACGATGAACAGTTTGACGACGTCATGGGGCGAGTTCGCGCTCACCCGCTTCCCTGAGGACCCCCGCGACCTGCTCCGCGCCTGGGACGCCGCCGACGAGTACCTGCTGCGCCACCTCGCGGGCACCGCCGGCGACCCCGCCGACCCCGCCGAGCCGGTCGACCTGTCCGGCACCGTCGCCGTGGTCGGCGACCGCTGGGGCGCCCTGGCCACCGTGCTGGCGAGCCGCCGCTCCGCGAGCGACCACCCGCTGGTGCAGATCACCGACTCCTACCTGGGCCAGCAGGCGACCCGCGCCAACCTGCGGCGCAGCGGCGCCGGCCCGGACGCCGTCCGCCTGCTCTCCACCCGGGACACCCCGCCGGAGCGGATCGACGTGCTGCTCGTCCGGGTGCCCAAGAGCCTCGCGCTGCTGGAGGACCAGCTGCACCGGCTCGCGCCGCACGTGCACGCGGGCACCGTCGTCGTCGGCACCGGCATGGTCACCGAGATCCACACCTCCACGCTCAAGCTGTTCGAGCGCATCCTCGGACCGACCCGGACCTCGCTGGCGGCGAAGAAGGCCCGGCTCATCCTCTGCACCCCGGACCCGGCGCTCGCCCGGCCGGGCAGCCCGTGGCCGCGCAGCTACGAACTGCCCAGCGGCAGCGGCGCGGGCACCGGCCTGACGGTCGCCAACCACGCCGGGATCTTCTGCGCCGAACGGCTCGACATCGGCACCAGGTTCCTGCTGCGCAACCTCCCGCACAGCCGGGGACCCGAGCGGATCGTGGACCTGGGCTGCGGGAACGGCGTGCTCGGCACGGCCGTGGCCGTGGGCAACCCCGAGGCCGAGGTGCTGTTCGTCGACGAGTCCCACCAGGCGGTGGCCTCGGCGGAGGCCACCTTCCGGGCGAACGCCCGCAGCAGCGCCCTGGCGCGGTTCATCGTGGGCGACGGCCTGGCCGACGTGCCCGCCGGGTCGGTCGACCTGGTGCTCAACAACCCGCCGTTCCACACCCATCAGGCCACCACCGACGCGACCGCCTGGCGGATGTTCGCCGGGTCCTGCGACGCGCTGCGCCCCGGCGGGGAGCTCTGGGTCATCGGCAACCGGCATCTCGGCTACCACGTGAAGCTGCGCCGCCTCTTCGGCAACTGCGAAGTGGTCGCCAGCGACCCGAAGTTCGTCATCCTGCGGGCCGTCAAGAACTGACCGGCGGCTCCCCGGCCACTCCCCGGTTACTCCCCGCCGGGGGAGCCGGGGGAGCCGACCCGGGGCAGGTTGACGCAGATCGTCGTGCCGTTCCACCGGAAGCAGTACGGACGCCGCGGGATCCTGGCGAACGACGACTCCTCGGTCGCCGCCTGCTCCGGAGCCGCGCCACGGCTCAGCTCGACGCCCAACACCTTGAGCCGCTCCTGCAGTTGCTCGTAGGTCAGCGCCTGCCGCCCCTTGCCCAAGGTGTCCGAGAGGGCCCCGGACAGGGCCGCCGCGCTCAGCGCCGCGGTCTCGCCGAGCTGGACCTCGCCCTCGATCGGATTCGGATCGCCGCCGTGGATCGCGAGCCAGAGAGCGACGATCCAGGCGACGTCGAGTTCGTGCGCGAGGCCGATGGCGGGGGTGGGGGAGGTGTGCGGCATGGTCGGTCCCTTTCCTGCTGTCTGCGAGTCCCGCTGTCTGCGAGGGCGGAAGGCGCGGACCGGCCCGGTCTGCGCGGAACGGCCCGAGCCGCCCGACGGTGACCGGGCGGCTACGCCCAGTGTCGGTTCGGTTCCGGTGCGCCGCCACCTGGGCCGCCGACGCACGGGCCGCCGTTCCGGTCCGGCCGCTCACCCTTCCGTGCGGGGGAAAGCCCTTCCGGCAAGGGAGTTCGCGAAGATGCGGGCCCGGCCCGTGCGGCGCAGGCTGGGAGGTGACCGGATCACTGCGGTCTGCCCGTCGGCGGGCCTGCCGCGGCTCCTCCTACGGAGCGGATCCCGCACCTCGACAGAACCCCGAGCGCACGGCGGCTGTCCACCGCCGGGCGCCGCCACTCCACCCCTCCCGCCTGCCCGCCGCGGCCGGTCGCCCGACGCGATCACCGGTCGCCGCGGGAGTGCCGTGCGAGGGCGGAGGGAGACGACCTGAGATGACCAGCGCTGAGCCACGGGACGGCCGCGAACCCGAACCCGGACCCGCCGCAGGACCCGTCCCTGTCCCGGACGGTCCGGTCCGGCCGCGCCGGATCCGGCTGCCCGGGTTCGTCGGGGACGAGGACGTCGGCCTCGGCGACGCCCTCAAGCGGGTGACCTACACGATGGGTTTCAGGAGGCCCTGCGGCGGTTGTGAGCGCCGTGCCGCCATGCTCAACCGCCGGGTGGTGCTGTCCGGGGGGACGGGCCGTCGGCACTGACCACGTTCGATCGAGGAGTCTGTGATGGAGCAGGAGTTTCCGGACCTCGGCGACGACCGGCCGCCGCAGCCGTCCGACCGGCCGGAGCCGGCCGCCGTCGAAGTGGAGCCGGCCGCCGCCCTGGGCGTGACGCCGGCGTGCGGCTGCGGCGGTGGCGGGGCCGCCCCGGCCGCAGGCGCTGCGACCGGTGGCGGCCGGGCCACGCCCGTGAGCCCGTCGCACGTCTACGCGATCGGCCAGGTCGACTTCCACATCCCGAGCCTGGAGATCGAGAAGGAGATCGCCCAGAGCGTGGGCCGGGGCGAGAAGGTGAACCTGACCGACCGGCAGGCCGTCCACGCCGTCCTCGCGCAGCCGGAGTACCGGTACCTGGCGCGCAGCCTCTGCTACGTGCTGAGCGTCCAGGGGATCGAGACGTACATCCTGCGGCCGGCCGACCCGTTCGACCTGGCGCTGCTGGTCGAGGCCGTGCGGCCGGAGCCGCAACCCGGCGACCTGGACGTGGTGATCGGGACGCGCGGGCCGCTGGCGCCGCCGACGCTCTGCAACGGTCTGACGCTGCCGGTCGTCGACTTCGAGCAGATCTTCTCGTTCGACCGCGAGGAGTTCGTCCGGGCGATGCCGCGGCCCGAGCAGCTGCCGGCGGACCGGTTCGAGCCAGCCGCGGCCGAACTGATGAGCAGGCTCATGCAGTTGGGCGACAACGCGGGCGACACGGACGAGCACCGGGCGGCCAACTACCTGCTGGCCAGGTACCCGCGGATCTACCACAAGACCGTGGAACTGTTCGCGGCCGGCTGTGCGTTGAGTGCGGTCGACTTCCGTGAATCCCCCCTGGGCGGCGCCCGCACGATCGTCGACGTGGTGTTCTCCTACACCGACCGGCAGACCGACGTCACGGAGAAGCAGATGGTGAGCGTGGACGTCCAGGGGAGGCACCCGTTCCTGGTGAAGAAGCTGTCGCCCTACTACGACCACTGACGGCCGTCGATGACCGGGACGGCGGGACCGCACGAACTGGTCGGGCTCAGCGCGCTGATGGCGCGGGGGCCGGGCCGGCCGGAGGTCGTGGTGGGGCTGGTCGACGAGCCGGTGGCGCTCGACCACCCCGCGCTGGCCGGTCAGCGGGTGCGGGTGCTCGCGGCCGGCGGGTCGTCGGCGGCCGGGCCGGCGGCGGGGGGCGACGGGTGCGGCGTGCCGGCCGGATGCTCGCCCTGTCGGCACGGCACCTTCGTGGCGGGGCTGTTGAGCGCGGCGCGGTCGTCGGCCGCACCCGGGATCTGCCCGGGCTGCACGCTGCTGGTCCGTCCGGTCTTCCCGGGCCGCCGGGGCCCGGAGTGGGGGCTGGGCCGGGACCGGGCCCCGGGCCGCACCGGGTGCGGGCGGTCCGCCGCGCGGGTGGAGGAGCTGGCGGCCGCGATCGTGGAGTGCGTGGACGCCGGGGCCCGGGTGCTGAACCTGAGTGTCGCGCCGGAGCAGCCCTCCAGCGCGCGTCGGCGCGAACTGGAGTCGGCGTTGGACTACGCGGCGCACCGGGGCGTGATCACGGTGGTGGCCGCCGGGAACCAGGGCCGGCTGGGCAGTTCCGCGCTCACCCGGCACCCGTGGGTGCTGCCGGTGGTGGCGTACGACCGGCGGGGCCGGCTGATGGACCTGTCCAACCTGGGCGGCTCGATCGGCGGGCGCGGCGTCGGCGGGCCGGGCGAGGCGGTGACCGGCCTGGGCGTCGGCGGCGGGCCGGTGACGCTGACGGGGACCAGCGTCGCGGTGCCGTTCGTCGTCGGGACGGTCGCGCTGCTGCTGTCGGAGTTCCCCGGCGCCCCGGCGGGCGAGGTCCGGGCGGCCGTCGCGGGCACCTCGGGCGGGGCCCGGCGCGCGGTGGTGCCGCCGCTGCTGGACGCGCGCGCGGCGTACGGGACGCTGCTGGCCGCGTACGGACCGTGGCCGGTCCGGGGTGCCGGCCGGCGTGCCGGTTCGGGCGGCGGCGGACCGGCACGGCGTTGACCGCCGCCTCGCGCGGACACCGCCGAACAGGCGGGCGCGGGCTGTTGATCCGTCCACGACTCGCTTGTGCCGCCCGCGAGTTCGCGAAGGTGCGCGCGTGACCGCGGCGGCGCAGGCTGGAAGATGGACGGATTCCCGGAAGAGGAGTGCTGTGATGAGGATTCCGGACTTCACCGCCGAAGCGACGCTCTACCGCACCGCCGGCCACTACCGGTCGACCCGCCGCACCATGGCACCCGGCCGGCTGGTCGTCCCCCAGGACGACGAAACCGGCGTGTGCGACTGGGAGTGCGACACCATGCCGGAGCTCTGCCCCGCCTGCTACGGCTCGCCCAGCGCCCGGTGGTCGTACACGTGCCAGACCTGCCTCGCGAAGTGCCATCGCGACTGCTCCTCCTACTCCCCCCGTTCCCGCTGAGGCCAGGGCGCGCGCGGCCGGCCGGGGAGGAGACCAGGTCCGGCCCCGGCGGCTGTCACCCCGGCCGACGAGCTGACGGGCGGTGGCCCGAGCGGTGGCCGGGGGTTCCGCGAGGCCCCCGGCCGTGACGAGCTACCCGGCGGCGGTCGGCCTGGTGCCGATGACCACCGTGGCGTCCAGGTCGTCGCAGGTCACCAGCCGGGGGATCAGCCCGTGCCGGGTGAAGGCGTCGACGGTCAGCGGCGCCTGCCGGTCGCTCGTCTCGACCAGCAGGTGGCCGCCGGGGGCCAGCCACCGGGTGGCCTCGGCCGCCACCCGGCGCTGGATGTCCAGCCCGTCCGCCCCGCCGTCGAGCGCCACCCGGGCCTCGTGGATCCGGGCCTCCGGCGGCAGCAGCCCGATCGCGTCGGTCGGGACGTACGGCGCGTTCGCGAGCAGGATGTCGACCCGGCCCCGGAGTGCGGCGGGCAGCGGCTCGTAGAGGTCGCCCTCGTACACCGCGCCGGCGGCGCCGATGTTGCGGCGCGCACAGCTCACCGCGGCGGGGTCGATGTCGGCGGCGTGCAGTTCGACCCGGCCGACGGCCGCGGCCAGCGCCGCGCCCAACGCGCCCGAGCCGCAGCACAGATCGACCACGACGGCCGGTGACCGCCGCCCGGGCCCCAGCGCGCGGGCGAGTTCGGCCGCCTGCCCGACGAGGAACTCGGTACGGATCCTGGGGACGAACACCTGCGGGTCCACGGCGACCCGCAGACCGCAGAACTCGGCCCAGCCGAGGACGTGTTCGAGCGGCAGGCCGAGGACCCGACGCTCGACCATGGCGTCGAGCCCGGCGGGGTCGGGGGCGGCGGAGATGAGCAACTGCGCCTCGTCCTCGGCGAATACACAGCCGGCGGCGCGGAGCCTGGTGACGATGGCGGACTCGGAGAGGACTGACGGGGTGACGGACATGAGGGCCTTCCGGGATGCCGAAGGGCGCTCTCCCGGCCGGCTATGCCTGGCGGACCGCGGATTCGTGAGATGAGAGCACCCAGCCTGATACAGCGGTAATGGGTCCCACCTCCTCGGTCGGTCACTGTCGAAGACGGCCTCACTGTACCCGATCCGGGCCGCGCCCCACAGTGTTCACCGGCCCCTGCCGGGGGAGCGGTGGCCGTGCGGGGCACGGCCCGTACGCGGGTCAGACCGGCGGGACGAGGCTGAAGTACCGGTCGAGCACCTCCTGCTCGCCGCTGACGGTGAGCCGGTCGGCGGGGAGCCGCCCCCAGAGGAACAGCATCAGGTCCGAGGCCGTCCCGGTCAGCTCGACGTCGCAGGGGCCGGCTCCGCCGCTGCCGTCGAGCCGCACCTCGTCGCCCTCGAAGAGCACCGTCCAGCGGCCCGGGCCGTCGCTCCGCCGGAAGCCGAACCGCTCGCCCGAGCCCGGCAGCGCCTGCTGCCGGGCCCGCCGGCCCGGGGCCATCACCTCGAACATCTGGCCGACGGCGTCCGTGGCGAGCCCCGCCGCGACCGGCCGGGCGGTGCCGACCGCGTTCTCGGCGTCCCAGCGGTGCACGGCCGCCTCGATGCTCTGCATCCGCCGCCAGAACCCGGTGCTCTGCTCCGGCGCCCAGGTCCATACCGGCACGGCCGGGTCGGTGCTGCGGAACAGCTCCTCCAGCGCGGCGGCGCCCTCCGCGAACCAGTCGACCAGATCCGCCGGCACCGGGCCGCGGTTGGGCGCCTCCTCCGGCCGTGGCCAGCCCACCGGGTCGGCCGGGAAGGCGAGGAAGGAGAGGTCGGTGCTGTCCGGCAGCTCGGTGAGCCGCTCCCTGATCACGCCCGCCACGTACCGGTGCACCGAGCCCAGGTGCATCACCAGGTCGGACACGGACCAGCCGGGACAGGACGGCACCAACGGAGCCTCGCCGGCGCCCACCGCACTGCGGGCCGCGGCCTCGAACGCCCGGACCTCACGGCTGAAATCGGAAATGTAGTCCATGGGCCGACTCTGCCAGCTGACGCCGCCGGCTGACGTCGGCTCAGGCCGGTGATCCGGATGGCGGTGTCCTCGCGGGCGCCGGAAAACCGTGGCCGCCCCGGCGCCGCGCGTGACAGGATCGGCCGCGTGATCGAATCCCCTGTCCGGAACGGCAGCCCCTGCCCCGCCCGGTGAAGTGGCTGGACCAGGCCCTCGCCACCGGCGCCGCCTCCACACCCGGCCATCCCTCCCGCACCGCGATCTTCGACGCGGTACGCGCCGAGCGCACCGGACCGGTCGCCACCCGGCTGCTGCGGCTCAGCAGGGACGAGGACCCGCTCGTCCGGCGCGAGGTGCTTGACCTGCTGTGGAGCCTCGGCTTCGGCGGGCCCTGGCCCGAGGCCGCGGACGCCGCACTGGCCCGGCTCACCGACCGCGACGCGGAGGTCCGCCGCCGGGCCGCGCGACTCGTCGTGGCGGCCGGACGCCGCGACCTCGCCCTCGCAGCCCTCGCCGAACTCACCGACCCCGTCGTGCGCTCGGCCCTCGCCGAGGCGCTCGGCACCGGTCTGGCCCACCTGCGGGCCGACCCGCTGGCCGCCATCCGCTTCCGCGCGCATCTGGAGACCCTGCGGGCGGCCCCTCCCGCACAGTGGCCGGCCCTGGACGCGGCGCTGCACGCGGACGCCCGGGAGGCCGCGCTCCACTGGGAGCGCCTCGGACAGGCCTGGGGACGGACGCTGTGCGGGCTGGGGCGTGAGCAGGACACGTACGCCGTGACGGCCGGTCTGCTCGCCGACCCCGCGACCCGGGAGACCGGCGCCGACCTGGCCCGCGAGGCGTGCCACCAGTGGCGGGCGGCACCGGTCGAGCTGCTACCGCTGCTCGTCCGGCACTGCGGGCCGGAGCCCGGCCCGGCCCTGGCGAGGGCCCTCACGACGGCCTCGATCTCCGAGGCGGCGATGCGCAGGCACGGCGCCCTGACGGCCACCGTCCCGTTCCGGCCGTATCCGAAGCCCCGTCGTCCGTCCTGCCCCGCCGTGCCACCGGCGTACGACAGCCTGTCCGCCGCAGGGGTTCTCGCGGCCAGACCGGTGGGTATCGGCCGCCTCGGCCGCGCTCCCGAGATCTTCGGCGCCCTGCTGGACGCGGGTCCGCTGACCTTCCGACAGGCGGCGCAGCTGTACAACCTCACCTTCCTGCGGCCGGGTGCGACGCAGGCCCGGTGCGTCCCGCTCTGGCTCCGCCACGCGGGCCCTGCCGCGCTGCCCCGGCTGCTCGCCCTCCTCGTCCCGCACCTGGGTGACTACACGATCGGCGAGCACTACCTCGCCTGCCTCGCACGGATGGGCCGTCAGGCCCTCCCCGCACTGCCGGCCGTGGCCGCGCTGATCGACCGGCGCACCCGGATCCCGGCGAACGACTCCACCCGCGACGCCGAGATGCGACTGGACGAACTCCTGCTGGCCGCCGCCCTCGCCGCACGT
This sequence comes from Kitasatospora kazusensis, assembly GCF_039529945.1. Classification (NCBI taxonomy): domain Bacteria; kingdom Bacillati; phylum Actinomycetota; class Actinomycetes; order Kitasatosporales; family Streptomycetaceae; genus Kitasatospora; species Kitasatospora kazusensis. The sequence continues at coordinate 110,349 of NZ_BAAANT010000018.1, forward strand.
CGCGCGATCCTCGCGGCCCCCGCTGTCAATCCTGCTGCCCGGTAGGCCAATTCACGCATCGTCAATGCTGTCGCAGGTCTTGCCATGCCCATGGCAGTCAGTAATCCTGTACTGCCACCCTTCGCAGCCGCCCACACGGCTCGGACTGGCGCGTGTGTTTCCTGATCGTCCCCCACATAGGAGCCACCATGCGCAGATTCCTGATACGCGTCGTCACCCTCGCAGCGGCGGCGACCGCCCTCGCCGTCCCCGCCGTGCCGGCCACCGCGTCGGCCGCACAGGGACTGGCGTTCCGCCCCCTGCAGTACAACACCAACGGCTACAACTGGGGTGGTTACGCCGCCACGGGCAGCGGCTTCACCTCCGTCTCGGCGTCCTGGACCGAGCCGAGGGCGACCTGCAACTCCAGCAACGACCTGTACGCCCCCTGGGTCGGCATCGACGGGTACGGCTCGTCCAGCGTGGAGCAGACCGGGGTCGCGACCGACTGCTCCAGCGGCAGCCCCGTGAACCAGGCCTGGTACGAGATGTACCCGGCGAACCCGGTCTACCTGAGCCTCAGTTCGTACCCGGTGTCGGCCGGCGACACCATCTCCGCCTCGGTGACCTACGCCGGGAGCAACAAGTACACCCTGAAGCTGACCGACTCCTCGCGAGGCTGGACCTACACCACCTCCAAGACCCTCTCCGCGAGCCGCGCCAGCGCCGAGGTCATCATCGAGTCGCCGACCGGGGCCTACCCCAACTTCGGTACCCTGAAGTTCAGTTCGGCCACCGTCAACGGGAAGTCCCTCGGCTCCTTCAACCCGGTCGCGCTCGACCCGTCGAACGGCGCCTACGAGGCCCGTACCAGTGCGCTCGGCTCCGGCGGCACCAGCTTCAGCGACACCTTCCTGCAGGAGTAGCCGCACCCGGCGCCGGGGTGTGCACCCGCCCGGCGCCCGCAAGCACCCACGGCTGAGATCCACGCCGCCGACGCCACGCCGTTCGCGTGAGCCGTCGGTCCCGCACGCGCAGCCCGCCGACCCGGTCGGCGGGCTGCGCGTCGGTGTGTCGGGCGACGGTGCAGCCGGTGGCCGCCGGATCCCGGGTGAATCCGAGGCGGACGGAGCGGCCCGGTTCCCGCCGCCGTGTCAGGGCCCAGCGGAGGGGCTCCTTTCCTGAGCGTGAGCCCTCCTTGTGGTGTCGGCCCGGCCGCACGTCTGTGACTGAGCGCTTCCTGGTCACGCATGGTGGAACCAGGCAGCATCCGGACGGAAGATCATCCACTACGACCATGTGAAGCGCGCACTCCTCGTGGCTGCCCCACCGCCGGAGAACTGACCCCTCCACTGTGCTCCAGCGGGCGGGACGCGGCGGTCGCCCAACCGAAGGGGTGCGTTCAGGCGGCATGCTCTGGTCAATCCTTCATGCAATCACGCCGCCGGCGGCATTGGATGATCTTTCCCGGTATTCCTTCGCCGGCTCTGTCGCCGCCAGGAGCATGGTCCGGTCCGGTCCGGCAGCGCGTCGGCAGGCAGCCCGTGTCCTCTCGGCTGCCTCACGCCCTGTCGGACAGCAGTCCGTTCGGTCACGATTCGGGCATGACCATTTCTTGAGGGAGATTGATGAGCGAGAACACGGTTACGCCGGTGCTGGGTCAGCTGTTGGCGGCCCTGGCGGCATCCCCTGCCACGGCGGCCAAGTTCGACTCGTGGACGGCCGGCGGTGCCAACGAGCCGCTGACCGGGGACGAGGTCACCGCCGCAGCACCGGCCGGCATGCTGGCGGAGCTGGCCGAACTGGCCCAGCTGAGCGAGGGGGAGGCGGCGGCCGCGCTCGCCGAGGAGATCCCCGCACTCGTGGACGCCATCCCGGCCGAGACCATCGAGCTGTTCCGGGCCGCGTCGCGGATCGCGGACCTGACCCCGGAAGAGGACTGGGCGGCTGACCAGATCGAAACCGAGGCCCTCGCCCTGGCCGCCGCCCTGCCGCAGACCTCCTCCTGGCTCGGCGCCGGGCCCAACGAACCGCTCACCGAGGAACAGGTCACTCAGGCCCTCGGCGACGAGACGCTCGCCGCCCTGGCCGAGATGCGCGGCTGGGACAAGGCGGAGGTCGTCGCGGAGCTGACGCGCGTCCTGCCCGGGTTCATCGATGCGATCTCCCCGAACGGCTGGGTCGACCCGGACCTCCTGCGGCTCGTCCTGACACAGGACGACGTGACCGTGACCGACACATCCGCGTAGCGGACCTCCCGCCGACAGCCGCACAGACCATTGACTGGGGACGATCACATGCTGACGCTCAACACCAACATCATGTCGCTCACCACGCAGAACTACCTGAACATCACGAGCCTGGCGATGACCGGCGCAGCCGAACGGCTCGCCTCCGGCAAGCGCATCAACTCCTCGAAGGACGACGCCGCGGGGCTGGCCATCTCCGACCGGATGACCACCCAGATCAACGGGTCCGTCCAGGCGTCCCGCAACAGCAACGACGCCATCTCCCTCGCGCAGACCACCGAAGGCGCGCTCAAGGAAGTCACCACCAACCTCCAGCGCATCCGCATGCTGACCGTGCAGGCGGCCAACGGCATCTACGCCGTCACCGACCGGCAGGCCATCCAGCAGGAGGTCGCGCAGCGGCTGGAGGCCATCGACACGATTTCCCAGCAGACCCAGTTCAACGGCGTCAAAGTGCTGGCCAAGAACACCAGCATGAACTTCCAGACCGGAGCCAACGACGGCGACATCATCGCCGTCGCCATGAAGACGCTGAACGTCAACACCCTCGGCCTGGAGTCGTACGACGTCTCCAAGACCCTCGCCTTCACCGACGCAGCCGACCCCCTCAAGATCAACTACACGGGCGCGGACGGGCGGACGACAACCACCGACAAGGCGGACGCGGTCACAGCGGGAACTGTCCTCATCGACCCGCTGTCCACCATCGACGCCGCCCTCGTCGAGGTCACCAGCCTGCGCTCGATCCTCGGCGCCGTCCAGAACCGCTTTGAGTCGAACATCCGCACCCAGGACACCGGTGTGGTGAACCTCAGCGCTGCCCGGGAGCGCATCGAGGCCACCGACTACGCCCTGGAGACCGCGAACTACACCCAGGCCAGCATCCTCCAGCAGGCCGGAATCTCCGTCCTCGCCCAGGTCAACGCCCAACCGAAGAACATCCTCCCCCTGCTCCAGCAACTCGGCTGACCCGCCGAAACCGAACCGGCCCACGTACCCAGCCGCCCCCGGCCGCAACAACGGCGCTGCGCCGGGGGCCGCTACGGCATGGAGAGCCGAGGCGAGCGAACCTGGCGGATCGGAATGCGGGAGGCCGCAGATCGCTGTACAGGCAGAACGCCGGACACTCAAGACGCCAGATCAACTGCGCACCCGCTGACCATAGCGCTCAGTCACAACCTCCAGCCGTGGCCTCACCCGAAGCTCCTTGCATGAATGTTCCGTGGTGCGTATATTCATGCCTAGTCGTAGGAGAGGGAAACGCCATGGCATTGCGAGTCGCCGTCGCCGGCGCCAGTGGGTATGCGGGCGGCGAGGTGCTGCGTCTGCTGCTCGGCCACCCGGAGGTGGAGATCGGGGCACTGACCGGCGGGTCGAATGCCGGGGCGCGTTTCGGGGGGTTGCAGCCGCATCTGCTGCCGTTGGCGGACCGGGTGCTGGAGGCGACCACGCCGGAGGTGCTGGCCGGGCACGACGTCGTGTTCCTCGGGCTGCCGCACGGGCAGTCGGCGGCCGTCGCCGAGGCGCTCGGCGAGGACGTGCTGGTGGTGGACTGCGGGGCGGACTTCCGGCTCAAGGACGCCGGGACGTGGGAGAGGTTCTACGGTTCGCCGCACGCCGGCACCTGGCCGTACGGCCTGCCCGAGCTGCCCGGCCACCGGGCCGCGCTCAAGGGCACGAAGCGGATCGCCGTCCCCGGCTGCTACCCGACCGCCGTCTCGCTCGCGCTCTTCCCGGCGTACGCGGCGAAGCTGGTCGAGCCCGAGGCCGTGATCGTCGCGGCCTCCGGCACCTCCGGCGCCGGCAAGGCCGTCAAGGCGCACCTGCTCGGCAGCGAGGTGATGGGCTCGATGAGCCCGTACGGCGTCGGTGGCGGGCACCGCCACACGCCCGAGATGGCGCAGAACCTCGACCCGGTCGCGGGTGAGCCGGTCACCGTCTCCTTCACGCCGACGCTCGCGCCGATGCCGCGCGGCATCCTCGCCACCTGCAGTGCCAAGGCGAAGCCGGGCGTCACGTACGAAGCCGTCCGCCGGGCCTACCAGGAGGCCTTCGCGGGCGAGCAGTTCGTCCGGCTGCTGCCCGAGGGCCAGTGGCCGCAGACCAGTTCGGTCTACGGGTCGAACGCCGCGCTGATCCAGGTCGCGCTGGACGAGCACGCCGGGCGGGTGATCGCGATCAGCGCGATCGACAACCTGGTGAAGGGCACCGCCGGCGGCGCGGTGCAGAGCATGAACATCGCCCTCGGCCTGCCGGAAGAGCTGGGCCTCCCCCTGAACGGAGTCGCACCGTGACCACGCAGCAGCAGAACACCGGCGTCACGGCGGCGAAGGGCTTCCGCGCCTCCGGTGTCACCGCCGGCCTCAAGGCCTCCGGCGCGCCCGACCTGGCGCTGGTCGTCAACGACGGTCCCCTGCTCGCCGCCGCCGGTGTCTTCACCCTCAACCGGGTGAAGGCCGCCCCCGTCCTCTGGTCGGAGCAGGTCCTCAAGGGCGGTCAGGTCTCCGCGTTCGTCCTCAACTCCGGTGGTGCCAACGCCTGTACGGGCCCGGGCGGATTCCAGGACACCCACGCGACGGCCGAGAAGGTCGCCGGGGAGCTGGGGCTGAACGCCGGCGAGGTCGCCGTGGCGTCCACCGGCCTGATCGGCGTCCGCCTCCCGATGGACGTCCTGCTGCCCGGTGTCGAGCAGGCAGCCAAGGCGCTCAGCGCCGACGGCGGCGAGGCCGCCGCGATCGCCATCAAGACCACCGACACCGTGCACAAGACCGCCCAGGTCACCAGCGCGGCGGGCTGGACGGTCGGCGGCATGGCGAAGGGCGCGGGCATGCTCGCCCCGGGCCTGGCCACCATGCTGGTCGTCCTCACCACCGACGCCGTGCTGGAGAGCGCGGAGTTGGACGCCGCGCTGCGCGCCGCGACCCGGACCACCTTCGACCGGGTGGACTCCGACGGCTGCATGTCGACCAACGACACCGTGCTGCTGCTCGCCTCGGGCGCGTCCGAAGTCACGCCGGACCAGGCCGAGTTCGCCGAGGCCGTCCGCGCGGTCAGCGCCGACCTGGCCCGCCAGCTGGTCGGCGACGCCGAGGGCGCGAGCAAGGACATCCGGATCGACGTGACCGGCGCGGCGACCGAGGACGAGGCGGTGGACGTCGCCCGGACGATCGCCCGGAACAACCTGCTCAAGTGCGCCCTGCACGGCGAGGACCCGAACTGGGGCCGGGTGCTGGCCGCGATCGGCACCACCAAGGCGGCCTTCGACCCGGACCGGCTCGACGTCGCGATCAACGGCGTCTGGGTCTGCCGGGACGGCTGCGTCGGCGAGGACCGCGACCTGGTCGACATGACCGGCCGCGACATCGTCATCACCGCCGACCTGAAGGCCGGGCGGGCGAGCGCCTCGGTGTGGACCAACGACCTCACCGCCGACTATGTGCACGAGAACAGCGCCTACTCCAGCTGATCCCCGGGGGACAGAGCAGTGCAGATCGCACCCAAGGGCGAACAGGCCCGCAACAACACCGCGTTGCCCAAGGCACTCACCCTGATCGAGGCGCTCCCGTGGCTGGAGCGCTTCCACGGCAAGACCGTCGTGATCAAGTTCGGCGGCAACGCCATGGTGGACGAGTCGCTGAAGGCGGCGTTCGCGCAGGACGTGGTGTTCCTGCGCTACGCCGGCCTGCACCCGGTCGTGGTGCACGGCGGCGGCCCGCAGATCAGCGCGCAGCTGTCCAAGCTCGGCCTGGAGTCCTCGTTCACCAACGGCCTGCGGGTGACGACCCCGGAGACCATGGACGTGGTCCGGATGGTGCTGGCGGGCCAGGTTCAGCGGGAGCTGGTCGGGCTGCTGAACGAGCACGGCCCGTTCGCCGTCGGGATGACCGGCGAGGACGCGCACACCATGACGGCCGTCAAGCGGTACGCGGTGGTGGACGGCGAGCAGGTGGACATCGGGCTGGTCGGCGACATCGTCAACATCGAGGCGGGCGCGGTGAAGGCGCTGATCGCGGACGGCCGCATCCCGGTCATCTCCAGCATCGCGCGCTCCACCGACGGCCACGTCTACAACATCAACGCGGACACCGCCGCCTCCGCCCTCGCGGTGGCGCTGGGCGCGGAGATGCTGGTGGTACTGACCGACGTCGAGGGGCTGTACGCCGACTGGCCGAACTCCGACGACGTGATCAGCCAGCTCGGCGCCAGCGAGCTGGAGGAGCTGCTGCCGACCCTGGCGTCCGGGATGCTCCCCAAGATGGAGGGCTGCCTGAACGCCGTCCGCTCGGGCGTGGGCACCGCCCGCGTGCTGGACGGGCGGGTGCAGCACTCGCTGCTGCTGGAGATCTTCACCGACGAGGGCATCGGCACCATGGTGGTGCCGGACGACGAGACGACCGTGATCGGGGGGCTGGCATGACCAGCGCAGGAACCAGCACCGCAGGCAGTACCACCGCAGCCGGCACCACCGCAGGCGGCGGCAACGCGGAACTCACCCAGCGGTGGCAGCACGCGATGATGGACAACTACGGCACCCCCCGGATCCCGCTGGTGCGCGGTGCGGGCGCGCGGGTCTGGGACGCCGACGGCAAGGAGTACCTCGACTTCGTCGGCGGCATCGCCGTCAACGCGCTCGGCACCGCGCACCCGGCGGTGGTCGAGGCGGTCACCCGGCAGATCGGGCAGCTGGGGCACATCTCCAACCTCTTCCTGGCCGAGCCCACCGTCCGGCTCGCCGAGCGGCTGATCGAGATCTCCGGCCGCGACGCGCAGGCGCGCGGCGCCCAGGTGTTCTTCTGCAACTCCGGCGCCGAGGCCAACGAGGCCGCGCTCAAGATCAGCCGGCTGACCGGCCGCACGCACGTGGTCTCGCTCCAGGGCGCCTTCCACGGCCGGACGATGGGCGCACTGGCGCTCACCGCCCAGCCGGCCAAGCAGGAGCCGTTCCGCCCGCTGGCACCCGGTGTCACACACGTCCCGTTCGGCGACATCGAGGCGCTGCGGGCCGCCGTCACCACCGACACGGCGGCCGTCTTCCTGGAGCCGATCCAGGGCGAGAACGGCGCGATCCCGCTGCCAGAGGGCTACCTGGTGGCCGCCCGCGAGATCACCCGGGCGACGGGCACCCTGCTGATCCTGGACGAGGTGCAGACCGGCATCGGCCGGACCGGCCACTGGTTCGCCCACCAGGCGTACGAGGGCGTCGAACCGGACGTGATCACGCTCGCCAAGGGGCTCGGCGGCGGGCTGCCGATCGGCGCCGTGGTCGCGTACGGCGAGGCCGCGCACCTGCTGCGGCCGGGCCAGCACGGCACCACCTTCGGCGGGAACCCGGTGGTCGCGGCGGCGGCGCTGGCGGTACTCGACACCATCGAGTCCGAGGGCCTGCTCGACCACGTCCGCAAGGTCGGCGACCGGCTGCGCACCGGCATCGAGGCGATCGGCGACCCGCTGGTCGCGCAGGTCCGGGGCGCCGGTCTGCTGCTCGGCATCGTGCTGAACGAGCCCGTGTCGGTGCGGATCCAGGCGGCGGCGCAGGAGGCCGGGTTCCTGGTGAACGCGGCCGTGCCGGACGCCGTCCGGCTGGTGCCGCCGCTGGTGCTGACCGAGCAGGAGGCCGACCGCCTGCTGGCCGCGCTGCCGGGGATCCTGCACAGCGTCCGGGCCGACGGCGGTGCCGATGGCGGGGCCGGCGGCCGGGGCGATACGGCCCCCGACGCGAAGCCCCGAGCGTAGTCCGGGAGAATTATCAATATGACCGCATCCCACCCCGAGCAGCCCGCCGCCGGGCCGACCTCACAGGTCCCGCAGACCCGTACCGCGCGCCACCGCCGGATCGTGGATCTGCTGACCCGTCAGCCCGTCCGTTCGCAGAGCCAGCTGGCCAAGCTGCTCGCCGACGACGGACTCGTGGTCACCCAGGCCACCCTCTCGCGGGACCTGGACGAGCTGGGTGCGGTGAAGATCCGGAACCGGGACGGCGCGCTCATCTACGCCGTCCCGGCCGAGGGCGGCGACCGTACGCCGCGCGCGCCGATGGGGGAGTCCGCCAGCGAGGGCCGGATGGCCCGGCTGGCGGGCGAGCTGATGGTGTCGGCGACGGCCTCCGGCAACCTCGTGGTGCTCCGCACGCCGCCCGGCGCGGCGCAGTTCCTGGCCTCGGCGATCGACCAGGCGGAGGTGTTCGAGATCATCGGCACCATCGCGGGCGACGACACCGTGCTGCTGATCAGCCGGGACCCGTCCGGCGGCCAGGCGCTGGCCGACCACCTGATGCAACTGGCCCAGGCGAAGGCCCAGTAGGCACCGCCGGGGCCGCCGCCCGCCCGCAGGACCCGTTCGGACCCGTCACCACCCGACGTTTTGAGTTTCATACGGTCTAGTGCATACTTATGCCTATCGCCGTATGGGACCCGCATACCGCAAACCCCGTTGAAGTCCTGTTGTGAAGGAGAAAGCCGTGACCGAGCGCGTCGTACTCGCCTACTCGGGCGGTCTGGACACGTCCGTCTGCATCGGCTGGATCGCCGAGGAGACCGGCGCGGAGGTCATCGCCGTCGCGGTCGACGTCGGCCAGGGCGGCGAGGACCTGGACGCCATCCGTCAGCGCGCCCTGGACTGCGGCGCCGTCGAGGCCGAGGTCGCCGACGCCCGCGAGGAGTTCGCCGACGAGTACTGCCTCCCGGCGCTCAAGGCCAACGCCCTCTACCAGGGCCAGTACCCGCTGGTCTCGGCGCTCTCCCGCCCGGCGATCGTCAAGCACCTGGTCGCCGCCGCCAAGAAGCACGGCGCCACCACCGTCGCCCACGGCTGCACCGGCAAGGGCAACGACCAGGTCCGTTTCGAGGTCGGCATCCAGTCGCTGGCCCCCGAGCTGAAGTGCATCGCCCCGGTCCGCGACTACGCGATGACCCGGGACAAGGCGATCGCCTTCGCCGAGGCGAAGAACCTCCCGATCGTCACCACCAAGAAGAACCCGTACTCGATCGACCAGAACGTCTTCGGGCGGGCCGTCGAGACGGGCTTCCTGGAGGACATCTGGAACGCCCCGATCGAGGACGTCTACGAGTACACCCAGAACCCGGCCACCCCGCGCGAGGCCGACACCGTCGTCATCAGCTTCGAGGCCGGCGTGCCGGTCGCGATCGACGGCCGCAAGGTGACGGTCCTCCAGGCGATCGAGGAGCTGAACAAGCGGGCCGGTGCCCAGGGCGTCGGCCGCCTCGACATGGTCGAGGACCGGCTCGTCGGCATCAAGTCCCGCGAGATCTACGAGGCCCCCGGCGCGATCGCCCTGATCGCCGCCCACCAGGCCCTGGAGAACGTCACCGTCGAGCGCGAACTGGCCCGCTACAAGCGGCAGGTCGAGCAGCGCTGGGCCGAGCTGGTCTACGACGGCCTGTGGTTCTCCCCGCTCAAGCGGGCGCTGGACGGCTTCGTCAACGAGGCCAACCAGTCCGTCTCCGGCGACATCCGGATGGTCCTGCACGGCGGCCGGGCCGTCGTCGACGGCCGCAAGTCCGACCGGTCGCTGTACGACTTCAACCTGGCGACGTACGACACCGGCGACACCTTCGACCAGTCGATGTCCAAGGGCTTCATCGAGATCTTCGGCCTCTCCTCGAAGATCGCCGCCCGTCGCGACCTCGCCTGAGCCACCCCCACGGAGCCCCGGCCGTACCCCCGGACGGCCGGGGCTCGCCCCCACCCACCCCTCGTAAAGGAGCCCACGCGATGACCGCCGACCAGAACAGCGCCGACGTCCGACTCTGGGGCGCGCGCTTCGCCGACGGCCCCTCCGAGGCGCTGGCCAAGCTCTCCGCCTCGGTGCACTTCGACTGGCGGCTCGCGCCGTACGACATCGCGGGCTCCAAGGCGCACGCCCGGGTCCTGCACAAGGCGGGGCTGCTGACCGGGGCCGAGCTGGACGGCATGCTCGGCGGTCTGGAGCAGCTGCTGGCCGACGTCGAGTCGGGCGCCTTCACCGGCACCGTCGCCGACGAGGACGTGCACACCGCTCTGGAGCGCGGGCTGCTGGAGCGGCTCGGCGCCGACCTCGGCGGCAAGCTGCGGGCGGGCCGCTCGCGCAACGACCAGATCGCCACCCTGTTCCGGATGTACCTGCGGGACCACGGGAAGATCATCGGCGGGCTGCTGCTCGACCTCCAGCACGCCCTGGTCGGACTCGCCGAGGCGCACCCCGACACCGCGATGCCGGGCCGCACCCACCTCCAGCACGCCCAGCCCGTCCTCTTCGCCCACCACGTCCTCGCGCACGTGCAGGCCCTCGGCCGGGACGCCGAGCGGCTGCGCCAGTGGGACGTCCGCACCGCCGTCTCCCCGTACGGCTCCGGCGCGCTGGCCGGCTCCTCGCTCGGCCTGGACCCGGAGGCGGTCGCCGCCGAGCTGGGCTTCGAGCGCGGCTCGGCCGGCAACTCGATCGACGGCACGGCCTCGCGTGACTTCGTCGCCGAGTTCGCCTTCGTGACGGCGATGATCGGGATCAACCTCTCCCGGATCGCCGAGGAGGTGATCATCTGGAACACCAAGGAGTTCGGCTTCATCACGCTGCACGACGCCTTCTCCACCGGTTCCTCGATCATGCCGCAGAAGAAGAACCCGGACATCGCCGAGCTGGCCCGGGGCAAGTCCGGCCGCCTGATCGGCAACCTCACCGGCCTGCTGGCCACCCTCAAGGCCCTCCCGCTCGCGTACAACCGGGACCTCCAGGAGGACAAGGAGCCGGTCTTCGACTCCTGCGACACCCTCGAAGTCCTGCTGCCCGCCTTCACCGGCATGATGGCCACCCTGACCGTGCACCGGGAGCGGCTGGAGGAGCTGGCCCCGGCCGGGTTCTCGCTGGCCACCGACATCGCCGAGTGGCTGGTCCGGCAGAACGTGCCGTTCCGGGTCGCGCACGAGGTCGCCGGCGCCTGCGTCAAGGTCTGCGAGGGCCAGGGCATCGAGCTGTCCGACCTGACCGACGAGCAGTTCGCCGCCGTCTCCGAGCACCTGACCCCCGAGGTCCGCTCGGTGCTCACCGTGCACGGCTCGATCGCCTCCCGCAACGGCCGGGGCGGCACCGCGCCGTCGGCCGTCGCCACCCAGCTGGCCGAGCTGAAGGCCGACCTCGCCGTCCAGCAGGAGTGGGTCCAGGGCTGACCTCTCCGGCAGGCCTCCAGGGGCGCGCGGGGCCGCGCGGGGGGCGGAAGGGCGTGCGACGCCGCTTCCGCCTCTCGCGCGGCCCCGCGCGCCCCTGCGGCCGACCGCCCGGCTAACCTCGCGCACACCCGAGTCGTTCGTACTCGTGTGACCCCCTGCATCAGCGAGCTGCGCCCCGCCTTCGCCCCGCTCGCGGCGGCCCTCGCCCGCCGCCACCGGCTCGACCCGCAGGACCTGGAGCAGGACGTCTGGCTCCGCGTCCTGGCGCGGGCGGCGGAGGGCGGGCTGCCGCGCGACCTGACCTCCTGGCTGCGCGCCCTGACGCTCCAGGAGTGCCGGCCCGTCACCCGGACGGCCCCCGAGCCCCTGGCCAGCCTGCCGTCGGCCGAGGACGAGGTGCTCGCCGCCGAGCGCGGGCGGGCCGTCCGGCGGGCGCTGGCCCGGCTGCCGGGCCGCTGCCCGGGGCTCCTGACGGCGCTCGCCGAACGTCCCGACCTGACATACCAGCAACTCGCGGACCGCCTCGGCATGCCGCGTGGCAGTATCGGACCGGTCCGCTCGCGCTGCCTGGCCTGCCTGCGCGCCCTGCTGAACAGCCACCGGGACTGAGACCGCCGCCCGGTGCGGCGCACGGGCGGCGGAGCCGGCCGCCGCGGCGCCGGGCCCGCGTGACGCTCGCCACGCGAGACGGCCGGGAGGTTGAAAGCAGGCGGCGCCGGGGTAGAGCGGTGGCGAACGTCCCCTTGACGGTGGCCCGGCCGGCCGGATACTGAGCGTGAGCACAGGTCCGTCCCCGGTGACCGCCGGGGCACGTGGCTGTGTCACTCCCGGTCAGGGCCGATCCCCGTCCGGGCACACCTTCGGCAGGGCAGCCGGTGCGGACCCTCACTCGCGCACCGGGGAACTAAGCGATGGGGAGGCCCCGCATGGGCATGAGCGTGATCATCTCGGTGGCGAACGAAGAGGACGCGGAGCAGATCCTCAAGCTCCAGTACCTCGGCTTCCAGAGCGAGGCCGAGCTCTACGGCGACTGGGCGATGGAACCACTGACCCAGACCCTGGAGAGCCTCCGGGCGGAGCTGGCCGAGCGGCACGTCCTGGTCGCCAAGCTGGGCGACGAGGTCGTCGGCACCGTCCGGGGCCGGGCGGACGAGAGCGGCACGGCCCGGATCGGCCGCCTGGTCGTCCACCCCCGGATGCAGCGCCACGGCCTCGGCGGGCGCCTGCTGGAAGCGGTGGAGCGCCTGCTCCTGGAGGAGTACTCCGTCGGGGCCTTCGAACTGTTCACCGGCCACCGCAGCCTCGGCAACCTGCGCCTGTACGCCCGCCACGGCTACCGCCAGGCGGCGGTGCGCGAGGTCAGCCGCCGGCTCAGCATGGTCACCCTGGAGAAGTCCGCCCGCACCCCGCTGGCCGCCACGGCCTGACCCCCGGCCGCCCCTGCGCTTTCATGTGCTCCTCGCGGCGCCCGACCACCCGGTCGGGCGCCGCTGCCGTTGGTACGCCTACGTCGTGTCCGTATTGCGGACATGAGGTCCTGATAACTGGGACGAAAGCGCCCGGTCTGATTTACTTGCAGACATGACTGCGACGACGACCTGCACCCCGACCGGCACCACGCCGGCAGGTGGGCTCTGCATGTGCTGTTGTCGAATGTGTCACTGCTGAGGGCCCTCGTCCCCTCCTCGCGCCCCGAAGCGAGCAGCCCGCAAGCCGGGCATCCGCGGTGCCTGACGCACCGTTCCCCCCGCTGACCCGTAAGGGCCACGCTCCCGCGCGCCCGTACCGCGCAACACCCACGATCAAGGCAGGGCACCCGCGTCTCCGGCGTGCCCCCGTGCGCCGCCGACCGCCCCCCGGAACCGTCTCCCGGAACCGTCTCCCGGTACGGCGGCGCCCCACGCCGTCCGCCCCCGACCAACGGAAGCAGCTGTGATCACCACCAAGGACCTCACGAAGGTCTACCGCTCCCGAGGCCGCGAGGTCACCGCCCTCGCCGGTGTCGACCTGCACGTCCGCGAGGGCGAGGTCTACGGAGTCGTCGGTACCAGTGGCGCCGGCAAGAGCACCCTCATCCGCTGCGTGAACATGCTGGAGCGCCCGAGCTCCGGCAGCGTCACCGTGGACGGGCTCGAACTCACCGCCCTCGCCGGCCGGGAGCACCGGGCCGGACGCGACCTGCGGGCCGCCCGCCGCCGGATCGGCATGGTCTTCCAGCACTTCAACCTGCTCTCCTCGCGCACCGTCCAGGAGAACGTCGAACTCCCGCTGGAGATCATCGGGCTCGACCGCACCCAGCGCCGCCGCAAGGCCGCCGAACTGCTCGACCTGGTCGGCCTCGCCGACAAGGCCCGCAGCTACCCCGGCCAGCTCTCCGGCGGCCAGAAGCAGCGGGTCGGCATCGCCCGCGCCCTGGCCGGCGACCCCAAGGTGCTGCTCTCCGACGAGGCGACCTCCGCCCTCGACCCGGAGACCACCCGCTCCGTCCTCGGCCTGCTGCGCGACCTCAACCGGCAGCTCGGCCTCACCGTCCTGCTGATCACCCACGAGATGGACGTCATCAAGACCGTCTGCGACTCGGCCGCCCTGATGCGCGGCGGCAAGGTGGTCGAGGCCGGCGAGCTGACCGACCTGCTGGCCCGCCCGGACTCGCTGCTGGCCCGCGAGCTGTTCCCGCTCGGCGACTTCGGTGCCGGGCACCCCGGGCACACCGTCCTGGAGATCACCTTCCAGGGCGACAGCTCGGCCCAGCCGTTCGTCTCCCAGCTGGCCCGCACCTACCAGATCGACATCAACATCCTGGGCGCGGCGGTCGAGACCATCGGCGGCCGGCTGGTCGGCCGGATGCGGGTCGAACTGCCGGGCGCCCACCAGGACAACGTGGTCCCGATCGGCTTCCTGCGCGAGCAGGGCCTCCAGGTCGACGTGCTGGACCAGCGGAACGGAGCGGTCGCATGACCTGGGACGACATGCAGCAACTGATGTGGCCCGCCACCTGGGAGACCCTCCAGATGGTCGGCGTCGCCACCGTCGCCACCGTGCTGCTCGGGCTGCCGCTCGGGCTGCTGCTGGTGCTCACCGACAAGGGCGGCGCCCTGCAGAACGCGGTGGTCAACCGGGTGGCGGGGCTGATCGTGAACGTCGGCCGCTCGCTGCCGTTCATCATCCTGATGGTCGCCCTGCAGACCTTCACCCGCGGCGTGGTCGGCACCACCCTCGGCTGGCAGGCCGCCACCGTGCCGCTCGCCATCGGTGCCATCCCGTTCTTCGCACGGCTGGTCGAGACCTCCGTCCGGGAGGTGGACGGCGGGCTGCTGGAGGCCGTCCACGCGATGGGCGGCTCCACCTGGACCAGCGTCCGCAAGGTGCTGCTGCCGGAGTCGCTGCCCGCGCTGGTCTCCTCCGTCACCACCACGGTCATCGCCCTGATCGCCTTCTCGGCGATGGCCGGGACGGTCGGCGGCGGCGGCCTCGGCACCCTCGCGGTCAACTACGGCTACCAGCGCTTCGAGACCGCGTTCATGTGGGTCATCGTCGCGGAGCTGGTGGTGCTGGTGATGATCATCCAGCTGATCGGCGACAGCATCGTCCGCCGCCTGACCGACCGGGGCCACTCCGGCGGCACCGTCCGCCTGCTGCGCCGCCGTGCCACCGCGCCAGCCGCCGCGGCCGACGAGACCACCTGACCAACTGACCAACTGACCACGCTGCCGCCCGACCGGGCCGGCAGTGAGACACCGGCAGCCGCCGGCCGAGAACCGGCCCGGCCGCCACCCGCTCAACGGAGAAAGGCACTTTTCGTGCGTAACGTCCTGAAGTTCACCAGCGTCCTCGCCACCGCAGGCCTCGCCCTGTCCGTGGCCGCCTGCAGCAGCAGCTCCTCGTCGTCCGGCGCCGCCGACCCGAACAAGCCGCTCACCGTCATCGCGAGCCCGACCCCGCACGCCCAGATCCTGGAGTACATCCAGAAGAACCTGGCCGACAAGGCGGGCCTGAAGCTCGACGTGAAGGTCGTCACCGACTACGTGACCCCCAACACGGCCGTCCAGGACGGCTCGGCGGACGCCAACTACTTCCAGCACGTTCCGTACCTCGACGACTTCAACAAGAAGCACGGCACCGACATCGTCTCGGTCGAGGCCGTCCACCTGGAGCCGCTCGGCCTGTACTCCAAGAAGGTCAAGGCCGTCACCGAGCTCGCGGACGGCGCCACCGTCGGCCTGCCCAACGACGCCACCAACGAGGGCCGCGCGCTCAAGCTGCTCGCCGACAACAACGTCATCACCCTGAAGGCGGGCGCCGGTACCGCCGCCACCCCGGCCGACGTGACGGGCAACCCGAAGCACCTGAAGTGGAAGGAGCTGGACGCCGCCCAGCTGCCGCGTTCCATCGCCGACCTCGACGCCGCCGTCATCAACGGCAACTACGCGCTCGACTCCGGCCTGCACCCGGCCACCGACGCGATCCTGCTGGAGAAGGCGGCCGGCAACCCGTACGCCAACATCCTCGCCGTCAAGAAGGGCAAGGAGAACGACCCGCGGGTCCAGAAGCTCGCCCAGCTGCTGCACTCCGACGAGGTCAAGAAGTACATCGACGACACCTTCAAGGGCTCGGTCACCCCGGCCTTCTGACCGACCCGCACCGCCCGATCCGCACCGCCCGATCCGCACCGCCCGATCCGCACCGGGCCCCCTCCGCGACACCGCGGCGGGGGCCCGGCCGCGTGCCGTGCGAGCGCGACGCGGCACGGCACGCCGGACGGACATCTGACGTGCCGTCGTACTGTTTGCCGGTACCCTGACACGTCCGAGAACGGGTGGGGCGTACGGTGTGTCCACGACCCGGCGAGGAGAGACGGCATGCCAGCGAGCTTCCCCGAGACCGCCATCAGCACCGAGAGACTGCTGCTGCGACCCCTTGAGGACGACGACGCCCCCAGCCTGGTCGCCATGATGGCGGACGAGCTGGTGCACACCTGGACGGCGATCCCGCAGCCCTTCACCGAGGGGCACGCCCTGGAATGGTCCCAGGTCCTCGCCCCCGCCCGCCGCGCGCAGGGGCGCGGAATCGTTTTCGCCGTCACTGAGCACCTCACCCAGCGGGTGGTCGGCATCGTCGAGCTGCGCGGCACCGACTGGCGCCTGCGCTCCACCGAGGTCAGCTTCATCACCGCCCCCTGGGCCCGCGGCGAGGGCTACGCCCCCGAGGCCGTCCTCGGCGTCGCCCAGTGGCTGTTCGAGGACCGTGGCTTCCTCCGGCTGGAACTGCGCACGGCGGCGGGCAACACCGCCGGCCAGCAGGTCGCCCAGAAGATCGGCTCGATCAGCGAGGGCGTGCTGCGCAGCGCCTGGATAGTGCGCGGCGGCGAGTGGGCCCCCACCGAGCGGGGAGCGGAGACCCGAAGCGACCTCCTGCTCTGGAGCCTCCTCCCGGAAGACCTCGACGCCCCCCATAACGACGACTGGGCCGACCAGCCCTACGCCTTCCACGACTGACCAGGGGGCCTCGCGGGCACGGTTACCCCAGGGGCGCGGGGAACTGCGCGAATCGGAAGGCACAGCGCCGCACCCCCGAACGTGCCCAGGGACCGCGTACAGGGGGCCTCGCGGACACGGTTACCCCAGGGGCGCGGGGAACTGCGCGAATCGGAAGGCACAGCGCCGCACCCCCGGGACGGAGCCCCGAGGCCCTCGCTCAGGTGTGCGGGTCTGCGCCGCAAGGCCAACCGCACCGGGTAGCCTCTGCTCCTGGACGGGCCGAGGACTGGTCCGGACCTTTCGTGGGGTTTCGTGGGGTGCAGAGCCGAGGGAGAACAGCCGCAGATGGCTGACCGGATCACGGTCATCGGGTGGGACGGTACGCCGTTGACCGAGGCGGCCAGCTCAGCGCTGGCAGGAGCCACCCTGGTGGCGGGAGCGCCGTACCAACTGGCGGCGCTGCCCGTCCCGCCGGGCGCCGAGCGGGTCGCGTTGGGCAGCGTCCAGCTGGCGGCCCGTCGGATCGCCGAGCAGCGCGGCGCGGCCGTGGTGGTCGCCGAGGGGGACCCGGGCTTCTTCGGCGTCGTCCGGACCCTGCGCCGGCCCGAGTACGGGCTCGAACTCGAAGTGCTGCCTGCCGTCTCCTCGGTGGCCGCCGCCTTCGCCCGCGCCGGGATGCCCTGGGAGGACGCCCAGGTGGTGAGCACGCACGGCGGACGGCTGCGCCGTGCCGCCAACGTCTGCCGCGCCTATCCGAAGGTCGCCGTCCTCACCAGCGCCGACGCGGGCCCGAGCGAGCTGGCGTTGATGCTGCGCGGTGTCCACCGGACCTTCGTGGTCTGCGAGGCGCTCGGCACCCCGGAGGAGGCCGTCACCGTCCTCACCTCCGAGCGGGTGCCGGACCAGGTCTGGCGGGACCCGGCGGTCGTCCTGGTGATCGGCGGCGGCAGCCAGAGCCATGTCGCGGGCGAGGCGGCGGGCTGGCTGGCCGGACGGCCCGTCGGTTTCCCGGGCCCCGACCGGGGCTGGGCGCTGCCCGACGAGGCGTACGCGGGCACGGAGCGCGGCGCGCAGCCGGCGGAGGACGCCCCGCACGCGCTGCCCCCGCACGTCCGCGCGCTGGCGGTGGCCCGGCTCGGACCGGTCCCCGGCGACCTGGTCTGGGCGGTCGGCGCGGGCACCGGGGCGCTGGCGATCGAGACCGCCCGGTTCGGCGCGGCCGTGGTCGCCGTGGAGGCGGACCGCTCGGCCTGCGCCCAGATCGCGGTGAACGCCCGCCGGTACGGCGTCGAGGTCGAGCCCGTCCACGGCGTCGGGCCCGAGGTGCTCGGCGGCCTGCCCGAACCTGACGCCGTCGTGGTGGAGTCCGGCGGCGCCGAGGTGCTGCGGGCCGTCCTGGACCGCCGCCCCGAGCGGCTGGTCGCCGTGGCCCACTCGCTCGCCGAGGCGGAGGAGATCCGGGAGGCCATCGCGGCCGCCGGCTACCGGGTGGACGGCGCGCTGCTCCAGTCGACCCCGCTCGTTCCGGTGCGTGGTGCCGGTGCCGGGCTCTCCTTCGGAGCGGGCGAGCAGACCCTCGTGCTCTGGGGGGAGCAGGGTTCCTGACGGCCCGACTCGCCGGATCCGCGGGACGGTCCCCAGTGATCCCCGTCGCATCCGGACACCGATTCGAGAGGCTGTCGGCGGCGGCCGGTAGGGTGGCGTCCTGGTTGCGCTCGGCGAGCGGTGGACCGTGCCCGATCCGGTACGTTTACCTACCTTTTGACGTGGTGCGACCCACACCGGTACGGAGTGCGGGCATTCGACGCGACACGTGTCGGCCCGGAAGAATGCCGTAGGGTCCGGTGCGGTCGTGCCGGTTGCCCCGGGCGGTCGTTGTTTCTGATGGTGTGCCACCCCGGTGGGTGGCACCGGCCGGGGTGGCGCGGTGCGCCGGTGGGGATGGCTGCCGCGCGTGTGCGCGGCGGACGCCAGTTGGTGGACGGACGGGCCGGAGCACGGTCCGCCCCGAGCGGAGTTGGGCGTTGCGGTCGGTGATCGCGTCGCCAAGGGCGCGCAAGCGGCCTGGAAGGAGCTTTGACATGACCGATGGCGGCCACGTCCCCAGCGAGGGACTGCCGGAGCACCTGCTCGGCGGGCCCGGCCCGCTCGGCCGACCGGAGGGTGTCTCCGTACCGGGTACTGCTGTACCCGGTGTCGCGGGGCCCGAGGCTCCGCTGCCCGGGGTGGTCTCGCCCGACGCGGCGCGCTACGGCGTACCCGGCGCGGTGCCGGTCTCACAGCTGCCCGCCCAGGGCACCGAGGGCTGGCCGGCCGAGCAGCGCCCGGCGTTCACCTTCCTCGACCAGCCGGACCAGCTCGAAGACGAGGACGACCTCCTGCTGATGCCCGGCCCGCAGACCGCCTGGGGCGAGCCCCTCGGACCGGTCGAGACCGTCATGGTCGCCGAACTTCCCGCCGTCGCCCAGCCGCAGGTGGCGGACACCATGACGCTGCGTACGATCGAGGACCCGTCGGCGCCCGCCGCCCAGGCCGCCGAGACCGTCGCCGCCCCCGGCGCGGCGGAGGGCACGCCCGTCGAGCCGTCCTGGCCGCCGGTGGCCCCGCCGCTGGTGGCGGCCGAGCCGGTCGCCGTCGAGGTGCCCGCCGCCGAGCTGGTGGCCGAGGCGCAGCCCGTACCGCAGGCCGAGCCGGTCGTCCAGGCGTTCGCCGCCGAGCCCGTGCCGCCGGTGGCGCCGGTCGCCGCCCAGCCCCAGGTGTCGGCCGCTCAGCCGCCGCGCCGACCGCTGCACGCCGGCCCGCCGATCCCGGACCCGTCGCTGATGACCGGCCACGTCCCCGTCCGCTCCCTGGCCGACCGGGGCCCGTCCGCCCAGGCGGACCCGCAGGCGTTCGCCGCCCGGCCGGTCCAGCAGCAGCCGCAGGCACCCGTACCGGCGGCCGTACCGGCGCAGCCGGTGGCCGTCGAGCAGCCTGCCGAGCAGCCGGTGGTCGAGGCGCCCGTGGCCGTCGAGGCGCCCGCGGCCGTCGAGGTACCCGTCGAGGCGCCGGTGGAGCCGGTGGTCGAGCAGGTCGCCGTCGAGCCGGCGCCCGAGCCCGTGCCGGCGGTGGTCGAGCCCGTCGCTGCTGAGCCCGTCGCGGTCGAGCCCGTCGCTGCGGAGACCGCTCCGGTGGAGAGCGTGCCCGTCGAGGCGCTTCCCGTCGAGGCCGCCGCCGTGCCCGAGGCCGTCGAGCTCCCCGTGGCCGACGCGCAGGCAGCGCCGGAAGCAGTGGCCGTGGTCGAGCCCGCAGCCGTTCCGGTCGAGGCCGCCCAGCAGACCGAGACCGTCCAGCAGGCCGCCGAGGCCGCGCACGCGGCCATTCCGGCCCAGGCCGGCGCGCCGACCGCTCCGGCGGCGCCGGGCCAGTCCCGCCGGATCTCCGCCTTCCTCGCCGCGCCCGCCCCGCTCGACTTCCCGACCGTCGCCGCCGAGCCCGGCGCCCTGGCGGTCGCCGAGCCGCAGACGGCCACGGTCACCGGCGACATGGCCGTGCCCGAGCAGCCGCAGCAGGCAGCACCGGTCGAGCCCGCCGCCGTCGAGCCCGAGGCCGTCGAGGCCCAGGCCGCCGTGGTCGCCACCGAGCCCGAGGCCGCACCGGAGACCGCTCCGGAGCCGGAGGCCGTGACGGTGGTGGAGACGACGACGGAGGCCGAGCCCGAGGCCGCCACCGCACCGGCGCCCGCGATCGAGGCGGAGCCAGCCCCCGAGACGGAGACCGCGACCGAGACGGAGACCGCCGCTGTGACCGAGGCCGAG
The DNA here is from genome assembly GCF_039529945.1 of Kitasatospora kazusensis. NCBI lineage: Bacteria > Bacillati > Actinomycetota > Actinomycetes > Kitasatosporales > Streptomycetaceae > Kitasatospora > Kitasatospora kazusensis. The sequence continues at coordinate 131,010 of NZ_BAAANT010000018.1, forward strand.
GCCGCTCCCGAGGCCGTCGCGGACGCCCCCGAGCTCACCGAGCGCGCGCCCGCCGCCCCCGGCTACGACGAGGCCGGCCGCGACGCCGTGCACCAGGTGATCCGCGAGCGCCGCGACATCCGCAACGGCTTCCGCCCGGACCCGATCCCGCACGAGGTGCTGATCCGCGTGCTGGAGGCGGCCCACACCGCGCCCAGTGTCGGCTACTCCCAGCCCTGGGACTTCGTGGTCATCCGCTCCGCCAAGACCCGCCGCAAGATGCACGAGCTGGCGGAGCGTCAGCGCGACGCCTACGCGGACTCGCTGCCCAAGGGCCGGGCGAAGCAGTTCAAGGAAATCAAGATCGAGGCCATCCTCGAAACCCCGGTGAACATCGTGGTCACCGCCGACCGCACCCGGGGCGGCCGCCACACCCTGGGCCGCCACACCCAGCCGCAGATGGCGCCGTACTCGGCCGCCCTCGCGGTCGAGAACCTCTGGCTGGCCGCCCGCGCCGAGGGCCTGGGCGTCGGCTGGGTGAGCTTCTTCGACGAGGAGGAGATGGTCCGCGAGCTCGGGCTGCCCGAGCACCTCGACGTGGTGGCGTACCTCTGCGTCGGGTTCGTGGACTCCTTCCCCGACGAGCCCGAGCTGCAGCAGCAGGGCTGGGCCAAGAAGCGCCCGCTCTCCTGGGTCGTCCACGAGGAGCAGTACGGCAACCGCGCGCTGCCCGGCGAGGAGCCGCACGACCTGCTCTCGGACACCCTGCGCGGGATCCGCCCGCTGGACGCCAAGGCGCTCGGCGAGGCGTGGGACCGGCAGAAGCGGATGACCAAGCCGGCCGGCTCGCTCGGCATGCTGGAGATCATCGCGGCGCAGCTCAGCGGCCTCAGCCGCAAGTGCCCGCCGCCGATCCCGGAGCCCGCCTGCGTGGCGATCTTCGCGGGCGACCACGGCGTGCACGCCCAGGGCGTCACCCCGTGGCCGCAGGAGGTCACCGCGCAGATGGTGTCCAACTTCCTGGCCGGGGGAGCGGTGGTCAACGCCTTCGCCGCCCAGGTCGGCGCCGAGGTCTGCGTGGTGGACGTCGGCGTGAAGACCGAGCTGCCGGACGCCATCCAGCAGGGCCGGACCACCGGCCTGCTGCCGCGCAAGGTCAAGCCGGGTACCGACGACATGACCCAGGGCCCGGCGATGAGCCGGGAGGAGGCACTCAAGGCGATCGGCGTCGGCATCGAGACCGCCCGCGACCTGGTCGCGGCGGGTAACAAGGTGCTGATCACCGGCGACATGGGCATCGCCAACACCACCGCCTCCGCCGCCCTGATCTCGGTCTTCGCGGGTGTCGACCCGGCCGAGGTGACCGGGCGCGGCACCGGCATCGACGACGAGACGCACGCCCGCAAGGTCGAGGTCGTGCGCCGCGCGCTGGCCCTGCACCAGCCCGACCCGGCCGACCCGATCGGCGTACTGTCCGCCGTCGGCGGTCTGGAGCACGCCGCGATCGCCGGGTTCCTGCTCGGCGCGGCCTCGCTGCGCACGCCGGTCATCCTGGACGGCGTGATCGCCGGTTCGGCCGCGCTGGTGGCCAAGGCCATCGCGCCGGAGGTCCTGGCGGCCTGCATCGCCGGCCACCGTTCGGCCGAGCCCGGCCACCAGGCCGCGCTCGCCAAGCTCGGCCTGCGTCCGCTGATCGACCTCGACCTGCGCCTCGGCGAGGGCACCGGCGCGCTGCTGGCGCTCCCGCTGGTGCAGAGTGCGGCTCGTGCGATGCACGATGTAGCCACCTTCGACTCCGCCGGGGTCACCGAGAAGGCCTGATCCGTCCCGCTATCCCCTGCACCGGCCCGAGGGCGCGCCGGTGCGGGGGAGTGCTTCGCCGTACCCGTAGAGACCTCCGTCCCCCCAGGAGCCCCGACCATGAGCGCGCCCAACCCCCACCCCAGCACCGAGGGCCTCACCCCGTACCCGGTCGGCCTGCTGCTGGCCGGACGACGCGTCGTCGTGGTCGGCGGCGGCCAGGTCGCCCAGCGCCGGCTGCCCGCGCTGATCGCGGCCGGCGCGGACGTCCACCTGATATCCCCGAGCACCACGCCCGCCGTGCAGGCGATGGCCGACGCCGGGGAGATCCACTGGCACCGGCGCGGCTACGCCGCCGGGGACCTGGCCGACACCTGGTACACCCTGGTCGCCACCGACGACCCGGCCGTGAACACGCAGGTCAGCGCCGAGGCCGAGAGTCTGCGGGTGTTCTGCTCGCGCAGCGACGACGCCTCCGCCGCCACCGCCTGGACCCCGGCCACCGGCCGCGACGGCGGCGTCACCGTCGCCGTGCTGACCGGTGACCCCCGGCACTCCGCGGCCCTGCGCGACGCCGTCGTGGACGGCCTGCGGGACGGCGGCATCGCCGCCCGCCAGTACCGCTCGCACGGCGCGGGCGTCGCCCTGGTCGGCGGCGGCCCGGGCGACCCGGACCTGATCACCGTGCGCGGCCGCCGCCTGCTCGCCGACGCCGACGTGGTCGTCGCCGACCGCCTGGCCCCCCGCGAGCTGCTCGCCGAGCTGGCGCCGCACGTCGAGGTGATCGACGCCTCCAAGATCCCGTACGGGCGCTTCATGGCCCAGGAGGCGATCAACCGGACCCTGATCGACCACGCCAAGGCCGGCAAGTTCGTGGTCCGCCTCAAGGGCGGCGACCCGTACGTCTTCGGGCGCGGCGGCGAGGAACTGCTCGCCTGCGCCGAGGCCGGGATCCCGGTCACCGTCGTCCCGGGCATCTCCAGCTCGATCAGCGTCCCGGCGGCCGTCGGCATCCCGGTCACCCACCGGGGCATGACCCACGAGTTCACCGTCATCTCCGGCCACGTCGGCCCCGGTGACGACCGCTCGCTGACCAACTGGGACGCCGCCGCCCGGATGAGCGGCACCCTGGTGCTGCTGATGGCCGTCGACAAGATCGGCGCGATCGCCGCCAAGCTCATCGAGTGCGGCCGCTCCGCGGACACCCCGGTCGCGGTCGTCCAGGAGGGCACCACCGCCGCCCAGCGCCGTATCGACGCCACCCTCGCCACCGTCGCGGCCACCGTGACCGCCGAACAGGTCAAGCCCCCGGCCGTCATCGTCATCGGCGACGTGGTCAACGTCCTGAACCACTGACCCGTACCAGGGGGTCAACCCCAGGGGCGCGGGGAACTGCGCGAATCCGGAAGGCAACCGCCCTCAGCGTTACCCCTGAGGGCACGTTGCACCTCGCTCCGCACCGACAGTTCCCCGCCCCCTAAGATCGGGACCGTGTCCGAACCAAGTACCGTCACCGACCCCGCCGACCCCCGGCTCGCCGACTACACCGGCCTGACCGACGTCGAGCTGCGCCGCCGCCGCGAACCCGCCGAGGGCCTGTTCATCGCCGAGGGGGAGAAGGTCATCCGCCGCGCGGTCGCAGCCGGCTACCGGATGCGCTCGATGCTGCTCACCGCGAAGTGGCTGGACGTGATGGCGGACGTCATCGCCGACACCGAGGCCCCCGTCCACGTGGTCGAACCCGGCCTCGCCGAGGCCGTCACCGGTTACCACGTGCACCGCGGCGCCCTCGCCTCGATGGAGCGGCAGCCCCTCCCCGCCGTGGCGGACGTCCTCGCCGGGGCTCGCCGGGTGGCCGTGCTGGAGGGCCTGGTGGACCACACCAATGTGTGTGACTCAGAATCATACGTTGCTGATCAAGACCCTGTGACCTGCGAAGACTCGGGCGGAAGTCAGCTGGTGGTCCTTGAGAGCATCGTTGATCACGCGAACCTCGGGGCTGTGTACCGCAGTGCCGCCGCGCTCGGAATGGACGCCGTGCTGCTCTCCCCGGACTGCGCGGACCCGCTGTACCGGCGGGCCGTCAAGGTCTCGATGGGTGCGGTGTTCTCTGTCCCGTACGCCCGGCTCGACCCCTGGCCGGCTTCGTTGGACGAGCTGCGCGCGGCGGGCTACGCAGTGCTTGCGCTCACTCCGGCGCCGGATGCGGTCCCTCTCAGCGATGTGCCGGACGCCATGCTCAAGAAGTGCGCGGTCATGCTCGGGTCCGAGGGCGACGGGCTCTCGGAGGCGGCTCTCGCTGCGGCTGACCTGAAGGTCAGAATTCCCATGTCCCATGACATCGACTCACTGAACATCGCGGCTGCGGCAGCGATCAGCTTCTACGCGCTCGCACAGCACAGGTGATAGAGATCACTCACCTGCGCCGGTAGCCACTTGCTCTACCGCAGCCCCGGCCATTCGGTCGGGGCTGTTCCATGTCGGGGCAGCGGAGGAGGGTAACCCTCCTTTCTCCAGCACAACGGAGGGTAACCCTCCTTTTTCTCGCTGCCTCGCTGGCCGCGTGGAGGCCCTCCACGCAGCTCGCAAGCTGTGGCGGCCGGGATACACCAAGCTCGACACTCCGACGCGGCGCAATGGCCACCACGCACGAGAACCCGGTTCAACCCAGCGCCGCAGGGGGCGAGACACCGTTGCCCACCATGTTGGCAGCCTGCGTCCGGCCTTGAACCCGGCGGACCCCGCAAGCGGGACCGGAAGCAGCTTGGGCCGCAGGACGCTAACGCCCAGCAGGCTGGCTCAGACCTCCAGCAGCCCCGCGTGAAGGCGCACGGCCGTCTCGTTGCCCGCCCACCTCTTGGAGCGTCGCTGGGGTGCTTCGCTGACCCCACGCCGACGGGAGAGGGGCCCTGTCGGCAACCCCAGCGCCACGCCCATACCGCCAAGGGCAAGCCTCGGCTGGCCGCCAGCGCCAGGGATTCGGGCGCTAAGCCCGTTAAAGGCGTCGGCAGGCTGCAAGCCATGCGATGTCCGAATTGCCGGAATCGATAATCCGTCCGGAGATGTCCGAAATGGGCATTCTGGCTGCGTCGGCAGCGCCAAATGTCCGATATTGCACGTTGATTAGCCCAATTGGTGCTCGACTCCGCACCGGTCGACGGGACTTGACCCCTCGGTCGAAGTTCGGAAGTGTCTGCCATGTCGCAGACAGTTCGACCGGAGCGCAGGCCCGGTCGACCATACGAGAGGGCGGGTAATGAAGACGCTCACCATCCACACCAGCTACTGAAGTTGAACTCGTGATGTCGCTCGGATGGGTGAAGCAGTAGCGTTCACCTGCCTGCGGAGGGCCGGTCCCGGTAGTCATGTGCTGTGAGGTATGCACAGGGCGGCGGTTTGACCGACGCGGAGAGAGCCGCGCGGGAGCGGATCCGGCGGCAGGCCGTGG
>NZ_BAAANT010000019.1:0-124699 GCF_039529945.1 Kitasatospora kazusensis
TCCAACGCCTCGAAGAACCTCGCCTTCAAGCCCTCAAAATCCACGATCCCCGCAACTCCCTGAATCCAGGGTGTTGCGGGGATCGCTAGAACCTGCCTGCTGGGCGCCGGGGGCCTCGTGGTGGATCGGCGGCCGAGGAGAGCCCGCAGTGCCTTCACGGCTTCGAGGACGGTGTCGAACTGCTCAGATGTCGCGGAAGGTCTCGATCCGGGCGCCGATCGAGTTCAGGCGCTCGGCGAGGTCCTCGTAGCCGCGGTTGATGACGTACACGTTGCGCAGGACCGAGACGCCCTCGGCGGCGAGCATCGCGAGCAGGATGACCACGGCCGGGCGCAGTGCCGGCGGGCACATCAGTTCGGAGGCGCGCCAGCGGGTCGGGCCCTGGACCAGTACCCGGTGCGGGTCGAGCAGCTTGACGTCGGCGCCGAGCCGGGTGAGTTCGGTGAGGTAGATGGCCCGGTTGTCGTAGACCCAGTCGTGGATCAGCGTGGTGCCGTGGGCGGCGGCGGCGATCACCGCGAAGAACGGGATGTTGTCGATGTTGATGCCGGGGAACGGCATCGGGTGGATCTTGTCGGTCGGGGCGGTGAGCTTGGACGGGCGGACCGTCAGGTCGGTCAGCCGGGTGCGCCCGTTCGCCGCCGGGTACTCGGGGGTGCGGTCGTAGTCCAGGCCCATCTGCTCCAGGGTGGCGAGCTCGATCTCCAGGAACTCCACCGGGACCCGGCGGATCGTCAGCTCGGAGGAGGTGGCGACGGCGGCGGCCAGCAGGCTCATCGCCTCCACCGGGTCCTCGGCGGGCGCGTAGTCGACGTCACAGCTGATCTCGGGCAGGCCGTGGACGGTCAGCGTGGTCGTCCCGATGCCCTCGATCCGCACGCCGAGCTGCTCCAGGAAGAAGCAGAGGTCCTGGACCATGTAGTTGGGGCTGGCGTTGCGGATGACGCTCACGCCGTCGTGCCGGGCGGCGGCCAGCAGGGCGTTCTCGGTCACGGTGTCGCCGCGCTCGGTCAGCACGATCGGCCGGGTCGGGGAGACCCCGGGGGTCGCGGTGGCGTGGTAGCTGCCACTGGTGGTGGCGACCTCCAGGCCGAACTGGCGCAGCGCGGTGAGGTGCGGCAGCACGGTACGGGTGCCGAGCTCGCAGCCGCCCGCGTACGGGATGGTGAAGTGCTCGGTGCGGTGCATCAGCGGGCCGAGGAACATCAGCACGCTGCGGGTGCGGCGGGCGGCCGCCACGTCCATCGCGGCCAGGTCGAGCGTGGCGGGCGGGGTGAGTTCGAGGTCGCGGCCGTCGTTGAGCCAGCGCACCTTGACGCCGATGCTGCCCAGGACGTCGAGGATGCGGTAGACCTCCTCGATCCGGGCGACCTGGCGCAGCGTGGTGCGGCCGGTGGTCAGCAGGGAGGCGCAGAGCAGCGCGACGCAGGCGTTCTTGCTGGTGCGGACGTCGATGGCGCCGGACAGCTTGGTGGCGCCGGTGACCCGGAGGTGCATCGGGCCCGCGTAGCCGAGCGAGACGATCTCGCTGTCCAGGGCCTCGCCGATCCGGGCGATCATCTCAAGGCTGATGTTCTGCTTGCCCTGCTCGATCCGGTTGACGGCGCTCTGGCTGGTGGCCAGGGCCTCGCCGAGCTGGGCCTGGGTCAGGCCCCGGTGCTGGCGGGCGTCGCGGATGAGCTTGCCGATGCGCAGGAGGTAGTCGTCGGTCACGGGTGTGACTGTATCTCATCTGTGAGATGAGAGTTGCGTCGGACCGGTGGGGAGTGGTGCTCTCGGGCCGTTTCCGCTGGCCACTATGCGGCTGGTGAGTTTTCCGGGGCGGGCGGGTTGCCCGCCCCGGAGTCGGTCACCAGCTGACGGGGAGTGCGTCCACGCCGTGCACCACCATGGTGGTCCGGTAGCTCAGCTGCTCCTCGTCCACGGCGAGCCGCAGCTGCGGCAGCCGGGTGAAGAGGGTGTGCAGCGCGATCTGGAGTTCGGCCCGGGCCAGCGGCTGCCCGAGGCACTGGTGCACGCCGAAGCCGAAGGCCAGGTGCCGGCGGGCGTCCCGGTCGAGGTCCAGCTCCGAGCCGTCGGCGAAGACGCTTTCGTCCCGGTTGGCGGTGGAGAGCATGCACAGCAGCCCGTCGCCGGCCCGGATCGGCGTGCCGCCGAGCTCCAGGTCCTCGGTGGCCACCCGGGGCAGCCCGGCCTGGACGATCGTGAGGTAGCGGAGCAGTTCCTCGACCGCCGCCTTCGCCTCGGCCGGCCCGGCGGCGCGCAGCCGGGCGGCCTGCGCGGGATTGCGGAGCAGCGCGAGCGTCGACAGTGCCGTCATGTTGGCGGTCGTCTCGTGACCGGCGATCAGCAGGAGGAGGGCCATCGAGGCGGCCTCCTCGGTGGCCAGGTCGTCGCGGACGGCCAGCCGGCTGAGGATGTCGTCGGTGGGCGCACGGCGTTTGGCCGTGGCCAGATCGCCCAGGTAGGACAGCAGGCTCCGCTGGGCGTCCGACACGGCCGGGCCGGGGGAGCGGGTGTCCAGCAGGATCCGGCTCTGCTGCTGGAAGAACTCGTGGTCCTCGTAGGGCACGCCGAGCAGCAGGCAGATCGCCAGCGACGGGATCGGCAGTGCGAACTCGGTCACCAGGTCCACCGGGCCGCCGGCGGCCAGCATCCGGTCGAGGGTGTCGTCGACGATCCGCTGGAGCGCCGGGCGCAGCGCCTCGACCCGCTTGACCAGGAATTCGGTGGTCAGCATCCGGCGCAGCCGGGCGTGCTCCGGGTCGTCCATCCGGATGAACCCGGGTGTGTTGGTGGCCAGCTGGCGGCGGCCCGGACTGAGGAAGGGGAAGCCCGGACGCAGCCCGTCGGCGCTGAAGCGCTGGTCGGCGAGGACGGTACGGACCTCCTGGTAGCCGGTCACCAGCCAGCAGGAGGAGCCGTCCCAGAGCCGGGTACGGGTGACCGGGCTGCGGTCGGCGGCCTGCCGGTAGGCCGAGGGCGGGTCGAAGGGGCAGCCGTCGGCCTCGGCGGGCAGCAGGAGGGCGGAGTCGGGGGCGGGGGTGGGGGTGGTTGCCTGCGGGGTGGCGGCGCCGGGGTCCGTGCTGGTGCTCATGGCGCTGGGCTCCTTCCGGGGATGCGGGAGAGGGCGCGGGGGTGGGGTGGGCTCAGGCGGGTTCGCCGACGCTGCCGGATCCGGTGTCGGCACCGGTGTCGGCACCGGGGTCGCCGACGGCTTCGCTGACGGTGATGGCGCGTCCGGGGCAGAGCGCGGCCGCGAGCCGGACCTCGGCGGCCAGGGCCGGGCCGGGGCGCGCCTGGAGCAGCTGGACGTACCCGTCCTCGTCGCTCTGGTCGAACACGGTGGGGGCGGTCAGGACGCACTGTCCTGAGCTGCAGCAGCGGTCCTGATCGACGCTCACCAGCATGGTGGGCACCTCCGGGTGGGGATGGTGGCCGGGGCGGGGCCCCGGGGCTCCAGTTGCCTCAGGCAACCAAATCCGCCGGGATCACAACGTAACCCGGTCTGTGTCGCACACGAAGGGCGTGCGGTGGATCAGGAGCAGAATGGCCGGTTTGCGCCCCCGGCGCCCTGCTGCTGCCGGTGCTGCCGCCGGTTGGTCACTGCTGAGGCCGCACGGAGGTCAGGGCGTGAGCGCGGCCAGCGCGGCCCGGGCGTGCGGTACCTGGAGCGGTGAGAAGTACGGGTCCGTGCTCAGCGCCTCGGCCAGGTGGGTACGGGCGTCGGCCGTCCGCCCGAGGGCCCGCTCGATTTCGCCCCGGTGGTAGGAGAACAGCGCGTTGTGCCAGCCGTGGCTCTCCGCCTGCTCGGCGAGACCGGCCGCCTCCTCGTCCGCGCCCTGCCGGTGCAGCGCCCAGGCCAGCGCGTCGGCGACCAGGGCGTTCCGGCGCCGTTGCCACTCGCCGCGCAGCAGCCGGACGGCCGTCGCCGGATCGCCGTGGTCGGCCTCGTACTGGCCGAGCGACAGGTCGTCCACCACGCCGTTGGCGGCGGCCAGGCGCTGCTCGGCGGTGAGCAACCGGTACTGTCGGCCGGCTTCGGCGGTGTGGCCCAGCGACTCCTGCAGCTCGCCCAGTTCCAGCAGGAACTGGGGCAGCGGGATCCGCCCGATCGCGGTGGCGTAGTCGCGCAGCGCGTCCTCGGTGTGCCCGAGTGCGGCCTCCGCCCGGGCCTGCCCGGCGACCGCCGGGGTGTAGGAGGCGTCCGCCGCCAGGGCCTGCCGGTACCCGGTCAGGGCCTGGTCGGGGTGTCCGGCGTTCCGGTCCAGCTCGGCCAGCTGGTACCGGCAGAACGCCTGGTCGGCCGGGTCGAATGCGCCGTCCAGCGCCTGCCGGAGCGCCTGCCGGGCCTCGGCGGTGCGGCCGTGCTGCTCCAGGTCGTAGGCGGCGCGGGTGAACGCGGCCGTACCGGGACGGCGGTCCAGCAGGCCCTGGACGGCCTCGGTCGCGCCCTGGTCGTCGCCGAGCTGGGTGCGGGCGTCGGCCAGCACCGCGTACGCCGCCCAGTGGTGCGGGGAGAGGGTGATCACCTGCTGGGCGAGGTCGCGGGCCTCGGCGAACAGGTGGCGGGCGTTGGCCAGGGTGCCGAGGCCGGTCAGCGCGTCCACGTTCCCCTGCGGCGCCAGCGTCAGCGAGCGGTGCAGCGCCTCGTCGGCCTTCGGATAGTAGGACGGGTCGGCGGTCAACCGGGCCTGCTCCACGTACAGCGCGCCCAGCCCGGCCCAGGATTCGGCGTCCTCGGGGCGTTCGCGCAGCCGGGCCTGGTCGGTGGCGATGGCCTGCCCGACCGTGCCGGGCGCGCCCGGCGCCCCGGCGCCGTGCCGGGGGGTGCCGTTCGGCGGCGGGGTGCCGCGGGGCGCATCGTCGCGCAGGGCGCCGACGGCTACGAGGCAGCCGCAGAGCGCGACGGTGGTCAGCAGGAGGGGCAGTCGGCGCATCGGGATCCTCGGTGTCGTGGGGTGGTACGCGCGGGAGCGGGCGCCCCGTGGAGCCGGTGCGCCCGCCCGCGTGAGCCGCTAGTTGGGCTGGTTCACCGCCTTGGCGTACGGCAGTGCGACGTACGGGAAGGTCGCGCTGAACGGCTTGTCGGCGTGGTCGACCTTGTCGCCGGCGGCGAGCGCGGGGATCAGGTGGCCCGGGGTGGCGCCTTCGAGGGCCTGGAGCTCGATGTCCACCACGTCGTCGGTGAGGCGGCGGCCGTTCGGGTAGCCCTGGAAGTCGCCGTTCAGGACGCCGAGCCGGTCGGGCTTGGCGGTGACCGGGGTGGACATGTTCAGGCGCAGCTCCTCGGCGGCCACGAAGTTGGCCGGGTCGACGTCCTGGTTCATCAGCTGGGAGTTGAGGTCCACGGCGAGCGGACCGTTCGCGGCCTTGGCGATGCCGGTGAGGAAGATCTCCTGGAGGTCGGTACGCGGCGTGGCCGGGGCCGGGATGCCGTAGATGGCCTGCACCAGGTGCGGCACCTCCGGGTCCAGGACCTTGGCGACCACGGCGGGCTGGTTGTGGTCCTCGGACGGCGGGATCGCGTTGAACGCGTCCTTCAGTCCGGCCGGCACCACCACCTCGTTGACCAGCGGGTTGCCCAGCCGGGAGACCTGGACGTGCTCGCCCACCGGGTGCGCCTCGCCCGGGGTCAGCTTCAGGGTCTGCTTGTCGGTGCTGCTCCACACCCCGATGACCGGGTTGCGCTTCGCATCGCCCTTGAAGGCGAGCTCGCTCTTGGGGACCTGGATGGAGAGGGTGTTGACGTTGTACCCGGCGAGGGTGTTCTGGCCGGTCTCCTTGAGGTTGCCGCCGTAGAGGAGGTCGAAGACCCGCAGGTCGAGGAAGAACGGGTCGGCGGCCTGGGTGGCGACGGTCTGGCCGCCGTTCGCGAGCTTGACGGTGGCCTGGTCGCGCAGCTTGCCGTAGTTCGGCATGGACGCCTTGCCGGTGTCCGAGGGCGCGGCGGTGCCGTGCTCGACCAGCGTCTTGGGCTCGCAGCCGACCCGCAGCTCCTGCAGCGTGTAGTACTGGTGGAACAGCAGGGTGGGGTCGGTGAGGTTGTTCACGACGCCGTTGTTGTACAGGAAGGTGTTGGTGCCGCGCTGGTCCTCGGTGTGGAAGACCCAGCGGTAGGTCAGGTCGGGGTTGCCGGTGCCCTGCGAGTCGATGTTGATGTCGTAGTGCGCGCCGTCGGCCCACGGGAAGAAGTTCGGGCCGCCGTTGGGCTCCTGGAACGGGAACCAGTTCGCGGTGAGCGTGACGGTGTCCTGCTTGTCGGGGCTGGTGAAGGCGTACAGGTCGGTGTTGTCGACCTGGGGGTCGGCGGCGATCAGCGGTGCCTCGCGGTGGCTGGAGGCGCTGCTGATCCCGGCACCCGGGCCGGCCAGGGCGCTGGTGGCCAGCGCGACGCTCATCACGGTCAGGACTGCGGCGGTGCGGGCGGTGGAGCTGGGGCGGGTGGAGCGGGTGCTGCTGCGCGGGGCCTTCATCGTCTGGGGTGCTCGCTTCCGTTGGGGGCATGGTCTGCCCGGGATGGGTCCGGCGATCGGCCGCTCTGGGCACTGTGGACCGGAACCCGTGGAGAGTTCGGGTACACGCGACGGCCGGACTGGTGGACTCACCCGCTCGGGCCAGCGGCTTCACCCGGGCGGCGGCAGCCGGCCGGAGACGAGCCGGCCGGCTCCGGACACCAGCACCGTCGTCGATCTGGCACTCGAACAACTGCTGGGGCATTCAGCACTGGTGGGTTGAATCCTTGGGCCGGGCGGGTGAGGACGGCGGCCGACACGTTGCGGTCGGCCGCCGGTGTGCCCGAACACTGTGGATCGTTGGCTCGCGGCGCCCGGAAGGGACGCGGTGCGCCGCTCGTTCCGCCTGCCCGCCTGCGGGACGCGGCAGGCCCCTCACCGGTCGGAGGAAGTGCGTGACAGCTCTCAAGTCCCTTGCACGCACGGGTGCGGCGCTCACAGGGGCGCTCTGGCTGCTGACCGCGCTCGCTCCCGGGGCCGCAGCGCATCCGCTCGGGAACTTCTCCGTCAACCACTACGTCGGCCTCACGCTGCACACCGACCGGGTCGAGGCACTGGCCGTCACCGACACCGCCGAGATCCCGGCCCTGCAGGAACAGACGCAGGCCGACCTGGACGGCAACGGCACGGTGGACGACACCGAGCGGGCCGCCTGGGCCACCGCGCAGTGCGCGCAGGCCGCACACCGCCTCGCCGTGACGGCGGCAGGTGCGGCGGTGTCCTGGACGGTCCGCACGCAGCGCTTCGAGTACCGGGACGGCGCGGCGGGCCTGCGGACCAGCCGGCTGGAGTGCGCGCTGGAGGCTCCGGTACGGATCGCCTCGGCCGGCACTCCCTTCGAGGTGTCGACCGGGATCGACCCGACCAGGGTGGGCTGGAACGAGATCACCGCCCGGGGCGACGACGGCGTCCGGCTGGACCACTCCGACGTGCCGGAAACGTCGGTTTCCGGCCAACTGACCGACTACCCGAAGGATCTGCTGGACAGCCCGCGGGGTGTGACCCGGGCCCGGTTCACCGCGGCGCAGGGTGCCGGTTCGGGCTCCGGTACGGGCGGCGGCCCGGCCTCCGGCACCTCGTGGGCGTCGGGTCCGGGCTCCGGGATCTCGGCCGGCGGACCCGCCGGGTGGGTCGCGGCCCTCAACCGCAAGGTGGTCGAACTGGGCGGCGCCCGGCAGCTGACCGTGCCGGTGGGCCTCCTCGCGGTACTGCTGTCGATCGTGCTCGGCGCCGGACACGCCCTGCTGCCCGGCCACGGCAAGGCCGTGATGGCGGCCTACCTGGCCGGTCGGCGCGGCCGCACCCGGGACGCGGTCACGGTCGGCGCGACGGTGACGGTCACGCACACGGCGGGAGTCCTGGTGCTGGGGCTCTGCCTGACGGCCTTCTCCTCGCTGGCCGGCGACCAAGTCCTCGGCTGGCTCGGGGTGGTCAGCGGCGCACTGGTGGCCGCCGTCGGCGGCGGGCTGCTGGTCGGCGCCGTGCGGCGGCTCCGCGCGGACGGCGGGCGGCCGGCGGCCGAGCCGGCGGGTGCGGTGGCGGTGATGACGGAGCGCGAACTCGTCCCGGCGGGCGCGGTGAGCGGTCCCCGGCACGAGCACGAGCACGCGCAGGGGCACGGGTTCGAGCACGCGCACGGGCATGCGGACGGGCACGGGCACGACCAGACGCAGGAGCACGGGTACGGGCACGAAGGGCACTCGTCCGAGGGTCACTCACATGACGTGCGCGGGAACGGGCACCTGCACGGAGCCGGGCACGGGCATGCGCACCCGCACGACGGACCGGAACCGGGGAGTGAGGCCGGTCGTGGCCACTCGCACCGGCACGGGCTGTTCGGCCGTGCCCACCACCACCATCACCACGACCCCGCCCGGCCGTTGGGGAAGGGCGGGCTGATCGGTCTGGGCATCGCCGGGGGGCTGGTGCCGAGCCCTTCGGCGCTGGTCGTCCTGTTGGGTGCGGTGGCCCTGGGGCGCACGCTGTTCGGCGCGACCCTGGTGCTGGCCTACGGGCTGGGCATGGCCGGTACGCTGACGGCCGTCGGACTGCTGATCGTCCGGCTGGGCGACCGCTTCGCGGGGGCCGCCGACGGCCCGCTGGTGCGGCGGCTGCGCCGGATCGCCCCGTACACGGCGGCGTCGACGGCGCTGCTCGTCCTCGTCGTGGGTACCGGTCTGCTGGTCCGCAGCCTGCCGGCCGCGCTGTGAGGCGCGCCGCGCGGTGGCTCGCGCCCGCCCTGCTGCTCCTGCCGTGCGCAGTGGCCTGTGACCCGGCCGGTGAGCGCAGCCCCAGCTTCGACGCGCAGGCCTCGGCGTCCGCCGTGGCCTGCCTCGCGCACCAGACCGGGACGCCGGACAAGCGGTACACCGGCGGAGTGGCGTCCGACCCGCGGTCCGTGTTGGAGCTGATGAAGTTCTACACGGCGAACGGCACGAAGGCGTACTGCGACGGCAAGCCGCCCACCGAGGCCGACAGGCGGTGGACCTCGCTGTACGTCAGTCTCGGCGGTGATCCGGTGCACGTCGTGCAGTCACACTGACGTCGTTCGGGGGACGGCTGCGGCGGAATCCGCGCCACTGGTCCTCCGGTTCACCCGGGCACGCTCGCGAGCGGCCGGGGAGGAACGGAGGACCGGCGCCGGTCGGGGTGTCGGCTGTGGGGCCCTTCTCGGCGGAGTACGTCGCCGAGGCGTGATCAAAAGGCTGGACAGGTCATCAGGGCAGGCGTTATCCTGCCCGCATGTCAATTGAAAGTATCCAAACACCTTCTGAGGCCAGGTTAGCACATGGAGCCATGTCGCGTCAATCAGGTTGGCGGCGGTGTGGCCCCGGGCCCTGCCGCACACCTGCCGGACGTCCTTGAGTACGGCACAGGCCGTCCGTCGCACCGCTCGTCGTACCCTCTTCGAAAGGCCCACGACATGACCACAGAGACCATATCCGCAGCCGCCGCAGGCACTTGGCGGCTCGGCGACCTGACGGTCAACCGGATCGGATTCGGCGCGATGCGCCTGACGCAGAACGGTCCCGCCTTCGCCGAGGGCGCCGCCCCGAGTGACCGCGCCCGGGCAATCGCCGTGCTGCGCCGCGCGGTTGAGCTCGGTGTCAACCACATCGACACCGCCGCCTTCTACTTCTCGCCGCTGCGCTCCGCCAACGAGCTGATCAACAGCGCACTGGCCCCCTACCCGGACGATCTCGTCATCGTCACCAAGGTCGGGCCGGGCCGCGACTCCTCGGGGCAGTGGATGGACGCGGCCACACCGGACCAACTGCGCGGCCGGGTGGAGGAGAACCTGCGTCAGCTCGGCCGGGACCACCTCGACGTGGTGAACCTCCGCGTCCAGGGCACCGCCTCGGTCGCCGAACGCTTCGGTGCGCTGGCGGAGTTGCGCGAAGCCGGTCTCATCCGCCACCTGGGGCTCTCCAACGTCACCGCGGAGCAGCTCGCGGAGGCCCGGGCCGTCGCACCGGTGGTCTGCGTGCAGAACCGGTACGGCATCGGCTCCCGCAAGGCGGGCAGCGACGATCTGCTGCGCATCTGCGGCGAGGCGGGTATCGCGTTCGTACCGTTCTTCGCCATCGCCGGGAAGGCGGGCGAGACGGGCGTGGCCGACGCGGAGAACGACGAGGTGCTCGCCGTCGCCCGGGCCCACGGCGCCTCGCCCGCACAGATCCGGCTGGCCTGGACCTTGCAGCGCGGGCCGCACGTGCTGGCCATCCCGGGTACCGGCAACCCGGAGCACCTGGCGGCCAACGTGGCCGCCGGTGCGCTGCGGCTCTCGCCGGAGGAGCTGGTCCGGCTGGAATCCGTCGGCGGCGAGTGACCGCCGACGCGGTCCGGCGGCGGGGACGGGTGGACGGGCGGCGGTCGAGCCGTGTCCTTCGGCCCGTTCGGGCGTTGAGCAGACCATGAAGAAGCGAAGCATGCTCGCCGTCGCGTCCCTCGCCGCCGGTGTGGTGGCCTCCCTCACCGCGCCCAGCGCGCACGCGGCTTCGGTGCACCGGGGTGCCGACCTGCCGGGTACTGCGGGCCTCGTGAGCGCGAGCGGTCTGCTCGGTGTGCTGGACACCGCCAAGGGCGGCGGGGAGGCCCCGCACGACTTCGCGGCCGGCCACCCGGACCCTTCGCGGCACTGACCAGCGAGCCGTCGGGGGGATCCGGGTTCTCCCGACGGCCGTCCCGGGGTGGAGCGGGCGGGAGCGGCGGACGTGGCGCGCACGTCTGCCGCTCCCGCCCCGCCGGACCCGCTCGTAACGGGTCCGGCCCGAGTGATCAGAGGCCGCCGTTGACCACCGCGCCCTGGACGGCGCCGGGGGAGACGTTCCACTTGGTGAGGATCTTGCCGTAGTCACCGTCGTGGATCAGCTGGTCCAGCGCCTTGGCGAGCACGTCGCGCAGGGCCGAGTCGGCCTTGTTGAGCGTGATCCCGTACGGGCCGGGTTCCAGCTGGCCGCCGGTCAGTTGGAACTGCCCGCCGCCGTTCCCGGACTGGGTGTTGTACGCGGCGACCGGGTAGTCGTTCAGATCGGCCGCCGCGGCGCCCGAGGCGACCTCCGCCAACGCCTGCCCGTCGGCGTCCAACTCGTCGATCCGCAACCCCTTGGACGTCTTCTGGCAGGCGGCGGTCTGGCGCTGGGCGATCTCGTCCTGGATGGTGCCCCGCTGGACGGCGACGGTGTGGCCGCAGATGTCGTCCAGCGAGCCGATGCCGAGCGGGTTGCCGGCCTTCACCAGGATCGAGGTGCCGGTGATGAGGTAGTCGATGAAGTCGACGCCGGGGTTGGACCGCCTGCCGTTGTCGTCGGTGCCGTTCTGGCGCTGCTGGGTGTCGATGACGGCCGACATCGCCAGGTCGATCTGCTTCGCCTGGACCGCCGGGATGAGCTTGTCGAACGGCATGTCGACGAACTGGACCCGCAGGCCGAGGTAGCCCCCGATGGCGGCGGCGAGTTCCGGGTCGATCCCGGCAGGGGTGGAGTTCTGGTCCTTGAAGTCGACCGGCGCGTAGTTGAGGTTCGAGCCGATCTTGAGAACCCCGGCGGCCCGGACGGCCTTCGGGAGCTTTGCGCGCAGCGAGGCGGTGGTGTAGTTGCCGCTCGACACGGTGCTGCCGGTGCCGCAGCCGGACAGCAGCAGCCCGCCCGCTCCGACGGCGGCGACGGCACGGGCGGACCGGGTGCGGGCGCGCGGGGACATGAGGGTGACGTGCACGGTGGTGTTCTTCCTGAGGGAGGGAAGGGAGAGAGCGCCGCCGGGGACTGCTGGGGTGCGCAAGGGCGGACCTCTCCTGGGGTCCGGCGGCCGCGGGGGGATAGGGCGCGGCCGGCTCGGCGGAGGTCCGCCACCGGGGACGGAACTCGGATCATCCCACGTCAGGTGGGTGGGGCGGCCGCCGGGTGCGGGTTCCGGAAGTGACTCGCGGGTAGCTCGCCGGGCGGCACGCCCGGCCTCCGGCGGCAGGCCCGGCGGGTGGCCGGTCCGGCCGGGGCCTTGTCGCCGGGTGTCCGGCTGGCTAGGTTGACGCCGGTGCCCGGGCCCGGGCTCCGGTGGCTGGGTACGGTGCGACCGGCACCGGGCAGGGGGCGGCGATGACGGGATGGGTCGGGCGCAGGGCGGTGGAGATCGCCGAGGCGGTCCGGAGCGGGAAGGTGACCCCCCGTCAGGTGGTCGCGGAACACCTGGCCCGGATCAAGGACGTCGACGCGCGGGTCGGAGCCTTCCGCAAGGTGCTGGCCGAGCGCGCCCTCGGCGAGGCCGACGCGCTCGCCGAGCGCGCCGACCTGGCCGTGCTGCCGCTGGCCGGAGTGCCCGTCGCGATCAAGGACAACCTCCCGGTCGCCGGCGAGGCGACCCGGCACGGCTCCGCCGCGACCTCCGCGTCACCGGCCGCCGCCGACCACGAGACCGTACGGCGGCTGCGGGCCGCCGGGGCCGTGATCGTCGGCCTCACCAACGTCCCCGAGCTCTGCGTGTTCGGCACGACGGACAGCGTCTTCGGTGTCACCCGCAGCCCCTGGGACCTCTCGCGCACCGCGGGCGGATCCTCCGGTGGCAGCGCCGCCGCCGTGGCGGCCGCGATGGTGCCGATCGCGCTGGGCAACGACGGCATGGGGTCGATCCGCATTCCGTCGGCCGACTGCGGTGTGCTGGGCCTGAAGCCCGGAACGGGGCTGGTGCCCGCCGACTTCGGTGTGGACGGCTGGTTCGGGATGGCGGAGAACGGGCCGATCGCGACCTGCGCCGCGGACGCCCGGCTGATGCTGAGCGTGCTCGCGGGCCTGCCGGCCGTCCGCGGTCCGGCCGCCGGACCGGACGGTGGCGGCGGCCCGGGTGCGGCAGGCCACTGGGGACTCGCGGACGGTGAAGCCGACACCGAGAGCGGCCCGCTGCGGATAGCCCTGTCCACCCGTTGTCCGACGCCCGGTATCGCGGTGGATCCCGCGTACGCCTTCGCCGTGCGGGACACCGGCCGGGTGCTCGCCGCCGCAGGGCACCGGGTGCTGCCGGCCGAGGCGCCCTACCCGGCGTGGCTGGGCGCGGCCTCGGTCGCCCGCTGGCTGGCCGGGACCGCCGCCGACGCCCGGCACCTCGACCCGGCACGGCTCAACCCGCGCACCCGGCGCCACGCCGCCGTCGGCCGCGCCGTCGCCGGGGCCGGGCTCGTCCGGCCCGGCCAGCGCACCCGTTGGCTGAGCCGCCTGGAGCGGTTCTTCGCCGAGCACGACGTGCTGGTGACCCCGGCCCTGGCCCGCACGCCGCCGCCCGCCGAAACCTGGCACGCCCGCAGTTGGACGGCGAACATGCTGTCCAACATCCGGTATGCCCCCTTCAGTCACCCCTGGAACCTCGCCGGGTGGCCCGCACTCGTGCTGCCCGGTGGCGAACACCCCATCTCCTACCAGGAATTCCCACTGTCGGTGCAGTTGGTCGCGCCACCCGGCGGCGAGCAGCGCCTGCTGGCGCTGGCGGCGGAGATCGAGCGCCGCCGTCCCTGGGAGCGCACCGCGCCCGACCCGGCCCGCTGACTGCCGACGGGCGCCGGGGGGGGCTGGGGGTGGTCGGGGGGCGAGGGCGTGCGATCTTGCTCTCCCTCCTATGCAACTTGTTGCATAGAGCCCCTTCGGCGGCCTACCTTGTGGCGACTACCGTGCGCGAGGAGGCACCGGATGACCGACTACCCCCACCTGCTGAGCCCGCTCGACCTGGGGTTCACGACGCTGCCCAACCGCGTCCTGATGGGCTCGATGCACGTCGGCCTCGAAGAGGCCCCGGGCGGCTTCGAGCGGATGGCGGAGTTCTACGCGACCCGCGCGCGCGGCGGCGTGGGCCTGATGGTCACCGGCGGGATCGCCCCCAACGAACGCGGGCGGCCCTGGGCCGGCGGCGCCAAGCTGACCACCGAAGCGGAGGCCGAGCAGCACACGACCGTGACCGCCGCCGTCCACCGCGAGGGCAGCAAGATCGCGATGCAGATCCTGCACTTCGGCCGGTACGCCTACCACGAGGACCTGGTGGCGCCGAGCGCGGTCAAGGCGCCGATCAGCCCCTTCACCCCGCACGCGCTGACGGCGGACGAGGTCGAGCAGACCGTCGAGGACTTCGTGCGCGCGGCCGAGCTGGCCAAACTGGCGGGCTACGACGGCGTCGAGATCATGGGCTCCGAGGGTTACCTGATCAACGAGTTCATCGCCGCCCCCACCAACCTGCGCGAGGACCGCTGGGGCGGCGAGTACCGGAACCGGATCCGCTTCCCGGTCGAGATCGTCCGCCGGGTGCGTGAGCGCGTCGGGACGGACTTCATCCTGATCTACCGGCTCTCCATGCTCGACCTCGTCCCGGGCGGCTCCACGGCGGCCGAGGTGGTCACCCTCGCCCAGGAGGTCGAGGCGGCCGGTGCGACGATCATCAACACCGGCATCGGCTGGCACGAGGCACGCATCCCCACCATCGCCACCTCCGTGCCGCGCGGCGCGTTCACCTGGGTGACCAAGCGGCTGATGGGCGCGATCGGCATCCCGCTGGTGACCAGCAACCGCATCAACACCCCGGAGCTCGCGGAGCAGCTGCTCGCCGACGGCCACGCGGACCTGGTCTCGCTGGCCCGCCCGCTGCTCGCCGACCCGGAGTTCGTCAGCAAGGCCGGCGAGGGCCGGGCCGTCGCCATCAACACCTGTATCGGCTGCAACCAGGCCTGTCTCGACCACACCTTCAGCGGCAAGATCACCTCCTGCCTGGTCAACCCGAGGGCCTGCCACGAGACCGAGTTGGTGCTCTCACCGACCCGCCGCCGCAAGCGGGTCGGCGTGGTCGGGGCCGGACCCGCAGGGCTGGCCTTCGCGGTGACCGCCGCCGAGCGCGGCCACGCGGTGACCCTCTACGACCGGGCCGCCGAGGTGGGCGGGCAGTTGAACATCGCCCGCCAGGTGCCGGGCAAGGAGGAGTTCAACGAGACGCTCCGCTACTACCGCCACCAGCTCGCGGTGCAGAACGTCGACCTCCGGCTGGGCACCGACGCCACCGTCGAGGGGCTGGCCGCCGAGGGCTTCGACGAACTGGTCCTGGCGACCGGTGTGACGCCCCGCATCCCCGAGATACCCGGGGTCGACCACCGCAGCGTGGTCAGCTACCTGGACGTGCTCGGGGGCAAGGCGGAGGTGGGGGAGAAGGTCGCGATCCTCGGCGCCGGGGGTATCGGCTTCGACGTCGCGGAGTACCTGACCGACCCGGGCGGCGAGGCGAGCCTGAACCCCGAGGTCTTCTTCGAGCAGTGGGGAATCGACCCGGAGCACCGCTCGCCCGGCGGGCTCCGCGAGCCGGTGCGCGGCACGCCGCCTCGTACCGTCCACCTGTTGCAGCGCAAGCCCACCCGGCTCGGCGCCGGACTGGGCAAGACCACCGGGTGGATCCACCGCACCGAGCTCAAGCACCGGGGTGTCACGATGACGGCCGGAGCCACCTACCACCAGATCGACGACCAGGGCCTGCACCTGACCGTCGGCGGCCAACGCCAGGTCCTCGACGTCGACACCGTCGTGCTGTGCACCGGGCAGGAACCCCGGCGTGACCTCTACGATGCGTTGTGCGCTGCCGGGCACACGCCGCATCTCATCGGCGGTGCCGACCTGGCAGCCGAACTCGACGCGAAGCGCGCCATCGACCAGGGCACTCGGCTGGCGGCAACCATCTGACCCATGTGGCGTGGCCGGCCGTAGGAAGCCGGCAGCCCGATCGACGTGGTGGGGACTCGGCGGCTGGGCCGGGAGGGGCGGTGGCTCAGCGCCAGGAGTTCAGAGGACGCTGTCCCAGAAGGCGGCTTCGTAGGACTGCATCATGCGGGCGGCCCGCAGAGCCGCCGCCGGGTCCTCGCCGGCGTCGAGGCCGTGCTGGAGGGTGGAGAGTGCGGTCTGCTCGAAACCGGGGGGCAGGTCGGCGAAGAAGGTGAAGAAGGCGGCGTCCGCCTCGGTGAGCCCGTAGTGCCGGGGCAGGGCGGCGGCGATCCGGGCGCAGTAGCCGCCCCAGAAGCCGAAGTTGGCCAGCAGAGCCAACATGATCTCGCTCCGGGACCCGAACTGGGCCAGCCAGGCGAGGTGGTGCGGGTAGGCCTGTGCGGCTGCGCGTGGTTCGTAGCTGTCCAGGGCCGCCGGGTCGAGGCCGAGCGCGGTGGCGTAGTCGAGGAGCAGGGGCAGGGCCTGGCCCTCGCCCTGGGCGAGGCCGAGGAACAGCTCGCCGGTGGGCGCCGGATCGGCGAAGCGGGCTGCCATCAGTGCGAAGCTGCGACGATCGCTGCGGATGATCCGGTACTCCTCGCCGGCGATCCGTCGCAGTGCCTCGACCGGCGCGGAGCCTGACTCGACCAGCTCGACCAGCTGGTTGTGCGCGGCGGCGGGGGCGAGCTCGGCGGTGACGCGTGCGTACAGCTCTCGTGCGTCCTGTGCGTCTTGGGCATCCTGCGCTTCCTGCGCTTGCTCTGTGACCGGGCGATCCACCATGGGCACCTCTTCAGGTTCAGGTCGGCGGGTGTCAGCTGAGCGGGCGGACGGTCCGGCGTTGTACGCCTGCTGGCTGGTTTGGTCAGGGCGTGCGTGGCGATGGCCGGTGATTGTCAGTGCCACTCGATAGGTTGCGGAGATGGTTGATCACCGGGAGCTCTTCGACGAGGTGTGCAGGGCGGTGGAACGGGCGGGGTTCGGCCTCGCCTCGCCGGGCGAGGCCGGATTGCACGTCGGCCATCGGCCTCAGGGTGTGGTCGTCAGCTGGCGTCCGGGCGTAGGGCAGACCTGTCAGGCAGTCGGCCATCGGTATCAGCAGCAGTACGGCCGTGCCACTGCTGAGCTGCCGCCGGTGCTGGCTGCGCTGCTGGAGCGGGTCGGTCACACCGTCCTGCGGCGTGATGCCGACCTGCTCATCACGGCAGGGGCGCCTGAGCCGGCATCCGGGCCGGCATTCGGGTCGAGGACGGAGTCTGTGGCCGGGTGATCGGCTGTGGTGCCGGCCGAGTGGATGGCGGAGTCGATGTCTCTCGGGTAGGCCGGCGTTGGTCTGGTCAGCTGTAGCGCAGCGATCCCGGGGTGGTGAGCAGTTCGCCCGTCTCCAGCCAGGTCTTGAGACCGGAGAGGATCATCGGCCAACCGCCGTAGAGCTCGTCGTTCGCGCCCTCGCGCAGGTGGTCGTGGGTCACGGTGAGGCGGCAGGAGTCGCCGACCGGCTCGATCTCCCAGGTGACCCGGGAGGTGCCCTCGCTCTTCACCGCGTCGCTCCAGAGCGCGACCATGCTCTGGACGAGCCGGCGCGGCGGGTCGACCTCAAGGATCTCGCCTTCGCCGAGGAGCTCCGGAGCCTTCGGGTGGCTCATCTCGAAGCGCGATCCCGGTGTCCAGTCCGAGGTCACCTCGGCTCCGAAGTTGTACTTGCTCCGGATCTCACGGTCGGTGATCGCCTCCCAGAGGCGCTCGGGGGTGGTGCGGATGTAGATCTCGAAGACCTTCTGCATCGGAGTCTCCAGTCGGCTCTTCAGGTCGCTGAGCGCAGCGGCCCATGGTCCCGTGTACTTGCTCACCCACCGGTCGTGGACGAGCCGGATGGGGACGGGGTTCAGGAAGTGGAGTTTCTCCCTGCCCTGCCTCCGGGTGACGACCAGGCCGGCCTCCTCAAGCTGCTTGAGGTGTTTCATGACGGCGAACCGTGTGATGGCGAAGCGATGTTCGAGTGCGCTGAGCGTCTGCCCGTCCTGGCGGAACAGCTCGTCCAGCAGACTGCGGCGAGTCGGATCAGCAAGGGCCTTGAATATCGCGTCCACACTCCGACCATAGGTGACCTTTTAGTCACATGTCAACGGATGAACGTTACGGGGTAGCTCGTGGGGCCACCGTCGAGGAGGTGGTTGTCATGGTTGCGGAGCCAGCGGTCGAAGAACGCGGAGACGTAGGCGCGCTCGGTGGCCACGGCGCGGGAGGGAGCGAGGGTGCCGAGTTGGCCGGTGACCGAGCCGGTGGGAAGCCGGCCGGCGAGCTGGGGGAGCAGCGACTCGGCATCGGTGAAGGATCCGTGCCGGGAGTCGTCGAGGGTGATGTCCGCATGCCAGCCGCGGCTGTTGTCCCAGAACGAGGCCCAGGACGGCTCGGCGTGGTGGTTGCTGCCGCCGTCACCGGAACTCCCCATCAGGAGGAACGGGCGGTCCAGGCCGTGGTGGGCCACCGGTGACAGATGCGAGCCGTCCGGTTCGGAGGAGAAGCCCAGCGTGCCGTCCAGGTCGATGCCGGCCTTGATCCTCGGGTCGCTGTACATCGTCTCGGCCGCGGTGAAACCGCCTGCCGACTGGCCGAACATCCCGATCCGGTCCAAGTCCATCGCGCGGCCCAGGCCGCTGGGCAGGTGGCGGTGCTCGGCGTCCGGGTCGGCCCCGGTGGCGAGGGTGGTGAGCTGGTCCAGGACGAACCGGGTGTCCGCGACGCGGGTGTCGAGCACCTTCTCCAGCAGGGCGGGCACGGTGCCGGACTTCTGGGCCTCGGCGAACCGGGAGAGCAGCACACTGTCGGCGACCCGGCCGTCGGGGAACTGGACGGCGGCGGCCTCGTAGGTGTGATCGATCGTCACCACGATGTACCCGTGCGACACCAGATCCTGCACCAGGCCGGTGTTCCAGTCACGGATGTCCCCCGCCCCCGGCGAGTACAGCACGACGGGATGGCGGCCGGGCGCGACCGGTGCGCCGCCGTGGGCGTCGGTGAGTGTCTCCGCCCAGGCCGCCGTGCCGGCGGGGACGCCGTAGTTGAGCGGCCCCGCGAAGGTGTCGAAGCCCGCGGCGGCCCCCGCCGGCATCTGACGGGCCACCGGATGGCGGGCCGCGCCCCGCGCCGGGTAGAACACGCTCACCATCAGCTCTCGCGGCGCCCGGGCGCTCTGCCAGGGATCGCTGCGGCTGTGGTCGACCAGGTGGAGCGGGACCACGCCGACGCTGAACGCGCCCGTGGGGGAGGGGAGATGGACCCGGGCCGGGCGGGGTGCCGACTCGACCGCCATGGCGGGGCCGACGGCGCAGGTGGCGAGCATGAGTCCGGCGATGCCGGCGGCGACCAGGGTCTTGCGCATGAGTACCCGTCCAAGAGTCGGTGGAAGAACCATCGCCTCAATGGTCGTGACTGGAGCGTCTGCAAACGATCGTGCCAGCACGTGGACTCAATGTTCGGGTAGCCCCACCCTTAGGGGGTCTAAGGGTGGGGCCGGGGTCTGAAGGCGGCCCCGGTGAAGCACAGTCAGCGGCCGCGGTGCCTGCGCTGCCTGCGGCGCCAGAGCGTCAGCGGCGCCGCGACGCCGACGGCGCCCAGCGCACCGGGGGTGACGGCGGTGGCGAGCGCAGGGGCGGTGGCGGGCGCCGTGCCCGCTGCCAGCCCCACATGGTCGAAGGTGGACGGCACCGGCAGCGTCGACCAGCGCCCGAGCGGCCAGGCCACCACGACGGCGCGGCCCACCACGTCCTTCACCGGGACGAACCCGTCGCCCTTGTGGTGAGTCCGTTGGAAGCGCGAGTCCGCGGAGTCGTTCCGGTGGTCGCCCATGACCCAGAGATCGCCCTTGGGTACCGTCACCTCCCCGACCGTGTCGTCGTCGCAGGGGGTGGAGCCGGGGTAGATGTACGGCTCGTCCAGCGGTGTGCTGTTCACCTTGACCGGCGCGCCGGAGTCGCACTTCACGGTGTCGCCGCCGACCGCTATGACCCGCTTGATCAGGTCCTTCTCGTTGGCCGAGGGCATCAGCCCGACCGTGCTCAGCGCCGATTGGAGGCCGCGGAGTGCGCCGTTGCCGCTGGGGGCGGGCACGTCCGCCTGGGTGAGCCAGTTGCCGGGGTCGTGGAAGACGACCACGTCGCCGCGCTGCGGGGTGGCGCCGAACCACGGGGTGAACTTGTCGACCAGGACCCGGTCGCCCTTCTGGAGGGTGGGCTCCATGGAGGCCGAGGGGATGAAGAAGGCCTGGACGAAGAAGGTCTTGACGGTCAGGGCGATCACCAGGGCGACCACCACGAGCACCGGTATCTCTACCCACAACGGACGTTTCCGAGCCGTCCCCGCCGGTCCCTTCGGGGGCCTCCGCAGTACCCGCAGCCGGTGTGCCGCCGAGGCCAGGCCCCCGCGGATACCGCGGCCGCCTAATGGCGTCTGTGCGTCTTCCATTCCGTTCTCCCCCTGGGAACCGATGACTTGGGACACCACCCCCAACGAACGGGGGTTCCCGGGCCGGAGCCGGAGACGTTCCCGGGAGCCGCCGTCACGGGGCCGGTCCGTCCTCGCCGGCCGGGTCGCGGCGGGTGTCGGGCCCGACGTCGGGGTGTCTCCCCGTCCAGTAGGAGTGACCGGCGAGCGCACCGCCGAAGACCGTGAAACCGACCCCGATCAGCCAGGACTGCACCACCAGGACGGTCCCGATCGTCCCGTACGAGACCGCGCTCGACACGATGAGCGGGGTGAAGACGAGCTGCGAGAAGATCCGCAGGCCGATCAGGGCGAGCACGGTGGCCACCGCGCCGGGGAGCAGCGCGCGGCGCCGGACCTTGGCACCCAGCAGCAGCCATTGGAGACCCCAGAAGAAGATCACCCCGCCCCCCACCGTGATGGTCAGCCGGAGGGTGGGCTGGGCGGCGGTGCCGTGCAGGGGGATACCGCTCCAGGAGGCGGCCAGCAGGAAGCCGACCACGGCGGCGAGCCCGATGATCTGCCGCCAGGCGGCGTGCCAGGCGGCGGCGTGGACCAGCCAGATCCGTTCGTAGCCGGTCTGCAGGGCGGCCATGAAGGAGATGCCGAAGACGGCGACGCCGGCCAGGCCGAGTGCCGTCGTGGTGCTCAGCACCCGGCGCGGCGAGGAGAACAGCTGGCGGACGGAGTCCGCCGAGCGGCCGGTCACCCCGAGTCCGTCGACCACCCAGCCGGCGAATCCGTTGCCGTCCACCGGGGAGGCGGCGGCGACCACGATCAGCAGGGGGATCAGCGTGACGAACCCCAGAGCGGCGAACCCCATGGCCCGGTGCATCAGCTCGATCTCCCGGCCGCGCCGCACGAGCGTCGTCAGTATGGGCAGCCGGTCCGGGCCGGTCGGCCGGGGTGGTTCGGGCGGCCGGGCGGCCGGGACTGGCGCCATGACCGCCCGTCACCTCTTCTCTGCACGTCTTGCTGGGCCGGTCGGCAGCGTGAGGTGTCGCCGGGGGCCGCTCGCCGGGTGTGGCGGCGGGACCGGCGCGGGACCCGGTGCAGGACTGGGCCGGTTCTCCCCGGGCAGGCTCCGGGCCTGCGCCGGGCTCTGCTCAGGGGAGTTTGACGGCGAGCAGGTCCACCCTGCGGATGTCGGGCGGTGCGGCGAGGTGGGTGGCGGCGATCCCCATCAGCGCGGCCGCGATGCTGCCTTCGAGGTGTGCGGCGCGGCCGTGCTCGTCCTCGAAGGTGTCGAAGACGCCGAAGGTGACGTCGTCCTCGCGGAACGCGGACCAGGTCACCGTCCCGCTCTCCGCCTCGGCCAGCGGCAGTGCGCCGCGCAGCAGGGCTTCGACTTCGGCGGCGTGCTCGGGCTTGGCGACGATCCTGGCGAGCAGTGCGACCTTGGCCACCACGCTGGTGCCTTTCGTTCCGGGGTCGGGTACAGAGTCTGGTTTTCATCCGGCAGCGGCCTGCGGGCCGCCGGATCGCCGGTCCCACCGCACGGCGTTCCCGTCGAAACGGATAGCCGCGCCCATTCGGTTCCGAAAAGGCGGCCGGTCAGGGAGACCGGCCGCCCGAGGTTCTGCGGACCCGCCGCGCGGTTCGATAGCGCTGGGAATATGCCGCCGGTGCGCGGCGCATTTCCAGGAGAATGCGCGAGGGGTGTGGTGGATAGTGCGGATGGTCGGCGTGGACAGGACAGTTCGTGAACAGGGGACTTGAGGTGGAGACAGGAGTCGAACCCGTGTACGCGGCTTTGCGGGCCGCTGCCTAGCCTCTCGGCCACTCCACCGGTGACTTGTCGAGAAGCATAGGGCAAATCTGTTCGCGCGCCGCAGGGGACTCGCCGGGTTCTTCCGGTTCGACGGTAATCTGCTGGCGAGCACTCCCGATCCGGACAGATGGGATTCGTCGTGACTGTTAAAGACTCCCAGTCAGATATCGCTGCTGAAGATATGCTTGTCTCACAATCGGACCGATGTCAGTACAAGCGGCTGCCGCTGCGTGATCTGCCCCCGCTGGGGATGGTCCGCCAGGCCCGGCTGGCGCGGGAGGACCTGCGGGTGCGCAACGACGGCGCCCCGCCGCCGGGCCGCGGGTCGGTCTACGCCGTCGGCGACTGGGTACGGGTCAAGGACCGCGAGGGCATCCGGGCCACCCTCGACGAACGCGACCGCCACCGGGGGCTCTGGTTCACCGGCGGCCAGTGGTCGTTCTGCGGGCGCACGTACCAGGTCGAGCACGTCGTGCGCCGGATGGTGGACGACCACTACCGGATGCGCAGCCTCTCCACGACCACCACCCTCGCCGGAGCCACCTGCCTGGGGGCGGACGGCCGGCAGGGGTGCGGGCTGGCCTGCGCCCTGCTGTTCCGGGACGCCTGGCTGGAGCCCTCCGAGCCGGCGGCGGCCGAACCCCGCGACAGTGGCGTGCACGCGATCGTGCGAACCCTTCCGGAGATCCAGGCGACCCTGGACCGGTCCGGTCGCCTGCACGGTGTGCCGTTCCAGCCGGGGATGGCCCGGTTCGCCGGCACCCGCCAGCGGCTGATGACCCAGGTTCAGCACGGCGCGCTCGCCTGGTGGCAGCGGCCGGTCGGCGGCAACTGGTACATCCTCGACGGTCTCCGCTGCAAGGGCGAGCCGCTGCCGGTCACCGGGTGCGACCGGCAGTGCGGCCTGCTCTGGCACGAATCCTGGCTGCGCCTGGAGGGTGCGCCGGTCCCGGTGTCCTGAGCGGGCGGCGGTGGGGGCCCGGCCGGGCCGCTGCGCAGGGCGGTCGGGCGGAGCGGCCTCGTCCGGGTGCGGGCGGGTCGGCGGTGCCGGGTGGGAGGTGCCTGGGTCGCTACGCCGGGTTCACGGGTGTCGGGTTCACGGCGTCGGGTCGGCGGTGTCGGGTTCACGAATTGGCGTGTATACGTCACTGCAGCCCCCTGGTGGCGCCGCGCCCCGCGCCCGCACGCTGGGCCCGGGGCCGCCGCCGCGCGGGCAGCGCGCGGGGTCTCCGGCGCCCGGCTCCAGTCGGTCGTCCGTTCGAGCACACCCCCACGGATTGCGAGTGCTGTGAACATCACGCGAAAGAGCAGGGTTCGTCGCGCACTGACCGGGCTGGGCGCCGTGCTGGCCGTCGGTCTGCTCCCGGCCGCGCAACTGGCGGGCGCGCCTTCGGCGTTCGCCGGGCCGACGTCGGCGTCGGCTCCGGCCCCGGCCTCGGCGGCCGCGCACGGCCGCTTCGGCGTTTACCCGGCGTCGGCGTCGGCGTCGGAGGCCGGGTCGAAGGCGGCGCCCCGGGCCGGCTCGGCGGCGGGTCTGCTGCAGTACAACGGCGGCACGATCCAGCACAGCCCGGTGGTGTACCTCGACTTCTGGGGGTCCCAGTGGAAGAAGGACACCAACGGGATCCAGGCGTACATGGCGGCCATGTTCAGCGGACTGGGCACCGCGCACGACACCTGGTCGATCACCACCTCCCAGTACCCGGACGCGAACAACTCCGCTCCGGCGTTCAACGGTGCCGTCCTCGGCGGTAGTTGGTCCGACAGTGGCCGGGCGGCCCCGGCGGCCGCCTCGCAGCGCGCCATCGCCGCGGAGGCGAACGCGGCGGCCGCGCACTTCGGCGTGTCCGGTGACCCGGACGCGCAGATCGTGGTGCTGAGCCCGCACGGCACCTCGCCGGACGGCTGGCCCAACTCGGGCTTCTGCGCGTGGCACGACTACACGGGCAGCGTCTCCTACACCAACATGCCCTACCAGCTGGACGCCCCCAAGGGCAGCCGTTGTCCCAACTCGGCGCTGGGCGGCAAGCTCGACGCGTTCAGCATCGTGGAAGGCCACGAGTACGCCGAGTCGATCACCGATCCGCAGCCCGAGAGCGGCTGGGCCGCCGCGAACGGCCAGGAGATCGGCGACCTCTGCGAGAGCAACTTCCAGAAGGTGGTGCTGCCCACCGGCACCTTCGCGATGCAGCCGCTCTGGAGCAACAGGGACAACGCCTGCGTCATCACGCCGCGAGCGGCCGGCTGACCCGAGCCCGCACCGCGGCCCCAGTGGCCTGGGCGGCGCCGGCGGCCGGTGTCCCGGCTCCGGCGTCGTCGTCGGCGGCCCGCGCGCGTGGTTAGGCTCGATCCGACCGGTGCACCGGCGGCGCCCGAGGGCAGGGGGCCGGTGCAGGCCGAGGACGAGGCAGGGCGAGGGCACGATGACAGAGCGCGGCGGAGCAACGACGGGCAGCCGCCCCGACACCGGCCGGGCGGCTCCGGAGCGCGGGCCGGTCGGCCGGTTCCTGGCCAGGCTCCCGCTGACCACGGCGTACGTCCTGCTGCTGACGCTGATGGCCTGGTGGCTGGCGGGTCAGAGCCGGGCGGGACGGGCCCGCTTCATCCGGCACAACAGCAGCAACGTGCACCACATGGAAGTCGGCAAGTGGTGGACGCTGTTCACCAGCGGGCTGGTGGTCGACGGCGTGCCCGCCTGGCTCGGCATCGCGGCGGTCGCGGTGGCGGTCGGGCTGGCCGAGTGGCGCTGGGGAGCGCTCCGGGCCGGTGCGGTCTTCGTTTTCGGCCACCTGGGGGCCACCCTGCTCACCGAGGGCGCGATGTGGGCGATGCTCAGCGCCCACATCCCCGGGGCGCTGTCGCACGCCCGTGACGTGGGCATCAGTTACGGCCTGGTGGCGACCGTCGGCTGCCTGCTCGGTCTCGGCTCCGCCCCGCTGCGGCGGTACGGCCTGCCCGCCCTCGCCCTGGTGCTGGCGACGGCGTGGGCGCTGGACCAGCAACTGGCCGACGCCGGGCACCTGATCGCCCTCGGCCTGGGCGTCCTCGCCTCCCGCACGCCGTGGCTGCGCGAACGTCCCCAGCAGGCGTAGCCGGTCCACCGGGGAAGGCCGCACCGGCTACCCCGTACGGGTGAACCGTCCGGCCCCGTCGGTTCACCCGTTGCGCGGAAAGGTCTTCAGGACCCGGCCGTTCAGATCCGCCGCCAGGTACCCCCCGCCGTACGAGTCCGCGACGTAGACCAGCAGGGTGGCGTTCTCGTCGGCCCAGGAGTGGCGCACGATCACGTAGTGCGTCGTCGGGTGGGTGACGCCGAGTTCCTGGTCCGCCTTGTGGAGCAGCCCCGGGAGGGCGTCCCAGGCCACGGACCGCAGGTCCACCGTCTTGTCCCCGGAGGTCACCGTGCCGCCGCCGACCGGGGAGCGGGTGGCCTGGCCGTCGCGGTACTCGAACCGGTCGAACAGCTGCGGGTCGGCCGCCGTCGGGGCGTTCGCGTCGGCGTACTCCGGGTAGACCACCAGCTCGGTGACCTCGGTCCCGCCCATCAGCGGTTGGAGGGCCTGGACCAGGCCGCGCACACCTGCCGGGGTGAGCAGGTCCGTGCCCGCGGCGGGAGTCGAGGCCGACGGCGGGTTCGCGGACGGTGGGTCGGTGGACGGCGGGGCGGCCGCCGGGGCGCCGGTCGCCGTGGTGCGGGAGCCCTCCGGTGACGCGCCGGGGCTGCTCGGGGCGCTTGTGCGGGAGGTGGCGCCCTGGCCGAAGCCGTGGCCCGTGCTCCACAGCACCACGGCGGCCAGCACCGCAGCTGCGGCATACCCCGACCGGAGTGCGTTGCGCCCGGCCCGGGACCGCGCCGGGCGGACCGGCTCGGCCGGGTCGCCGGGCCCGAAGTGGGGCCCGAAGTGGGGTGCGGGCCGCTTGTCGAGGAGTGGTGGCCGATCCGCGGGCGCGGCGGGCACGGCCGGGCGGACGGCGTCCTGCGGCACTGCTCGGCGCGGAGCGGGCTCGGCCGGCCGTACGGCGTCCGCCGGGGCCGCTGCGGCGCAGGCCTCGGCCTCGGCCTCGGCGAGCAGTTGGTCGAGCAGTGCGGCGCCGGGGCGGGCCGCCGGGTCGCGGACCAGGACGGCGGACAGCACCGGCGCGAGCGGCCCGGACCGTACCGCCGGCGGCACCGGCTCGTCCAGCACGGCGGCCAGGGTGGCGAGGTTGGTGGCGCGGCGCAGCGGGTGCCGGCCCTCCACCGCGGTGTAGAGCATCATCCCCAGCGACCACAGGTCCGAGGCCGGGTTGCCCTCCTCGCCGCGGATCCGCTCGGGGGCGATGTACTCGGGGGAGCCGATCAGCGAGCCGGTGGTGGTCAGGCCGGCCGACTCGGACAGAGCGGCGATGCCGAAGTCGGTGAGCACGGGCGTGCCGTCCGGACGGAGCAGGACGTTGCCGGGCTTCACGTCGCGGTGCTGGATCCCGGCCGCGTGGGCGGCGGCGAGTGCGGACAGCACCCCCCGGCCGAGCCTCGCCGCCTCGGCGGGGGAGAGCGGCGACCGCGCCAGGCGGTCGTAGAGCGAGCCGCCGGTCACCAGCTCCATGACGAGCCACGGGTGCGGGTACTCCGGCCGGTCGACGATGTGGTGGATCGTCACCACGTTGGGGTGGTTGAGCCGGGCCAGCGAACGCGCCTCGCGCAGCACCCGCTCGCGCAGCACGTGCGCGGCCCTCGGGTCGGCGTCCGCGAGCGCCGGGTCCGGCGGGCGGACCTCCTTCAGCGCGACCTCGCGCTCCAGCGCGGTGTCGCGGGCCCGCCACACCAGCCCCATGCCGCCACCGCCGAGAGGCTCCAGCAGTTCGAAGCGGCCGTCAATGAGCCGGGCAGCCGGCCCCCCTGTGTTCATGGCGGTCATCGTAGGGTCCGGCCGGGCGTGCCCGGACGGCGGGCCGCGTCCGCGCGGGGGCCGGGACCGACCGCTACGGGCGTGGGTCGCCCGGCGTGGGTTGCTGGATGCGGGTCGTCGGGTCGTCGGGTCGTCGGGTCGTCGGGTCGTCGGGTCTTCGGGTGACGGGTCGGCGGATGTGCGGGAGGTGCCGTCCGGGCGGAACGGGTGGTGCGGGCATCATGGGGGTATGCCCGCAGCGCCGCACGATCCCGCTCCCGACCGGTTCGTACCCGTCGGGGAGCGGTCGGATCTGGACCGCCTCCTCGCGGAGTACGGACTGGCCTTCGACGAGCTCCGGGACAGGGTCGTGTCCCGGACGCCGCCCGGGGTCGGCGGCGTGCCCGGGCCGGTGGAGTACCTCGTGCACGAGTCCGTCCTGCGCCCCGGCGCCGAGTTCCCGTGCGCGGGGGACGACGCCGCGCGGCGGTTCTGCTCCGAGATCGCCGACGAACTGTCGGCGGGGTTCGGGATCGGCCGGGCCGAAGCGGTCGGCCGGGTCAACCGTCACTGGTCCGGGCCCGGGGAGGACGGCCGGACGCCCCGGACCTGGATCGTCGGGCTGGACATCGCCTACCACGAGGACGCCCAGTTCTGGGCGGGGCTCATCTACTACGGCACCCACTGGTGGGCACCCGGCGAGACCCCCGTCCCGCTGCCGCCGCCGTGAGCGCACCGGCCGCCGGTGTACCGGCCGCGAGGGGGACGGCTCAGCGGCCCAGGGCGGCCATCGCCGCGTTGTGCCCGGGGATGCCGCTGACACCCCCGCCGCGTACGGCGCCCGCCCCGCACAGCAGGACGTTGGGGTGGGCGGTCGCCACGCCCCAGCGGTCGCCCGGGGCGTCACCGTAGGGGAAGGCCAGGTCGCGGTGGAAGATGTTGCCGCCGGGGAGGCCGAGTTCGTGCTCCAGGTCGAGCGGGCTCTTCGCCTCGATGCACGGGCGCCCCCGGTCGTCGAGCGCCAGGCAGTCCGCGAGCGGTTCGTCCAGGACCGCGTCCAGCGGTGCCAGGACGGCCCGGAGCGCCGCGTCGCGGACCGTGTGGTCGCCGT
The DNA here is from genome assembly GCF_039529945.1 of Kitasatospora kazusensis. Taxonomy (NCBI): domain Bacteria; kingdom Bacillati; phylum Actinomycetota; class Actinomycetes; order Kitasatosporales; family Streptomycetaceae; genus Kitasatospora; species Kitasatospora kazusensis. The sequence goes on from NZ_BAAANT010000019.1 coordinate 27,960, forward strand.
CGTCCGCGAAGAGCCGGGCCGGCAGGTGCAGTCCGAACAGGGTGAGGGTCTGGTACCCCTGGCCGGCGAGCTCCCGGCCGAGGATCGACGGGTCGGTGAGGGAGTGGCAGTAGATCTCCGAGGGGGCGGCCGCAGGCAGCCGCCCGGCGGCGGCGTCGCGGTAGGCGGCCTCCAACTCGCGGTAGGACTCGGCGATGTGGAAGGTGCCGGCGAAGGCCTCGCGCGGGTCGACCGCGCCGTCCCGCAGGCGCGGCAGTCGCCGCAGCAGCATGTTCACCTTGAGTTGCGAGCCCTCCGGCCCGGGGCCGGTGGCCGGCCGCTCGCCGAGCAGCCGGGCGAGGGTCTGCGGTGCGGCGTTGCACAGCACCTGCCGGGCCCCCACCGTGAGTTCGGCGTCCCCGGTGCGGTAGGTCACCTCGGCGGTGCCGCCGTCCGTGGCCACCGCCGTCACCTCGCAGCCGGTGCGGATCTCCGCCCCGGCCGCCCGCGCCGCGTCGGCCAGCGCGTCGGTGAGGGCGCCCATGCCGCCGACCGGCACGTCCCAGTCCCCGGTGCCACCGCCGATCACGTGGTAGAGGAAGCAGCGGTTCTGGCGCAGTGACGGGTCGTGGGCATGGGTGAACGTGCCGATCAGCGCGTCGGTCAGCACCAGCCCCCGGACCAGGTCGTCCGCGAAGCGGCGCTCCAGGGTCTCGCCGATCGGCCGCTCGAAGAGCGCCTCCCAGGCCTCGGGGTCGCCCACCCGCCGGGCGAGTTCCGCCCGGCTGGGCAACGGCTCGGTCAGCGAGGGGAAGACCCGTTCGGCCACCCGGCGGGTCATCCCGTAGAACTCCTGCCAGGACTCGAACTCCGCTTCCGAGCCGGTGAGTTCACGGAAGGCGGCCGCAGTGCGAGCCTGGTCCGAGCCGTCCACCAGCAGCCCGGTCGCCCGGCCGTGCCGGACGGTCGGGGTGTACGAGGAGATCCGCCGCCGCCGTACGGCGAACCGCAGCCCCAACTCGTCGACGATCTTCCGGGGCAGCAGGCTTACCAGGTACGAGTACCGGGAGAGCCGCGCCTGCACGCCGGAGAACGCCTCGGTGGACACGGCCGCGCCGCCGGTACGGCCGAGCCGCTCCAGCAGCAGCACGCTGCGCCCGGCCCGGGCCAGATAGGCCGCGGCGACCAGGCCGTTGTGGCCGCCTCCGACGATGACGGCGTCGTAGCCGGCGCGACCGCGCGGCGATGGCGGGGTGCCGGGGGCCGGCTGGGGCTTCATGCGCCTGTCCTACCAGGGCGGGCGGGAGTTGACCAGTGGGCCCGGCCTTTGCGCGCCTCCCGGTTCCGGCCTTCCCGCGCCTCCGGGCCTCGGCCTTCCCGCGCCTCCCGGCTTCGGTGCGGGCACCGTCGGATGCGGCGGCAGGCCGCCGGTGGTCCGGTGCGCCGGGACGAGAACGCGTGCACGGGGCCCCGGTTGGGGCGGCAGTCGGGAGGAAAGGGTGAACTACGGTGTGAGGTAAGCCCGTTCAGGGGCGGTCGAACCGGACGGCCGCAGTACCGGCCCGGAAAGGCCTGGCAGGTTCGGGCACGAGGCGGTACGGTCCTCGCGATGACTACTTCCTCCAGTAACGAATCGGGGGTCCCGTCCGCGCAAGGTGAGTGCTGATGCTCACTTCGACCGCGAACGGGGACTCCCACATCTCCCGCTGGCTGCGCGTGCGCGAGTTCGCCGTGCCGCCCGCCATGATCGAGACTGCGACCGCCCGCCGCCGCGCGGGTGACTGGGCCGGTGCGTGCACCGCCGCAGGCATCGATGTCGACCTGGACCTGCGCGCCCTGGCGCGTACCCACGGCCAGGAGCAGGCAGCCCGGGTCCGGGCCGATCTCCGTCGGCTGGCCCCCGACCTGCTGCGCTGGCACCTGCCGAGAATCGCCCCGGACGGGCTGTTGCGCCCCGGGCTGACCATCGCGCTGGCCCGGTACGAAGGCGCGGGGCGGGCCCGTGCGGACCCGTTGCACCTCGTGGTCCGTACCCCGCCGGCCTGGGCGGAGTACGGCCAGCGGATCAGCCTCGCGCTGTGGGACGGGTCCGGCTCCGAAGCCCCCGCCTGCCGTCACCCGCGTCCCCGCCCCCACCGGCGCTTCCGCCTCGACCTGCACCGGCACCTGTGGGACGCGGGCCGGGTCGACGAGCTACGGATCCGGTCCGGGGCCGATCGGCGGCCCGCCGCCGACGGCTCCGACCCGGAGGTCACGGGCACGGTGCCGCACGGGCTCCGCTGCGACGTCGGCCGGTGGGCGGCCGAGGCGCAGATCCTGCTCCGCTCCGAGGGGCGGGCCGACGGCACCGTCGCGGTGCGGCTCGGGTCGCGGCACCGGCTGGCGCTGGACGTGCTCACGGACCGGGACGGCGTCGGGCCGCCCGCGCTGCGGATCACGGCCGCACCCGCCGGCGCCGCCCGCGCGCTGCCGGTCCTGCCCGATGCGGCGACCTGGGTGCTGCCCGACCTGGAACTGCTCCGGACCGGCGCGATCGAGGCGGACCGGCTGCACCCGCTGGTCGCCGCGGCGCTGGTACCGGGGCGTTCGCCGACCCGGCCCGCCCGGCCTCCGGCCCTGGCGGGGCAGCCGCACGTGGTGGACTGCCGGGGAGCCCGGCACCGGATCGGCCTGGTCGACGGGGTGCTGGCCCCACTGGACCACGACCCGGCCGAGCTCCGCCGCGAGGAGTTGCTGACCGCACTGACCGGCACGCCGCTGCCCTGCCTCCAGGCGGTCGACCTGGCGCACCGGCAACCGGAGTGCCTTCCGGGCGTCCGCGAACGCCTGGACCACGGCGACACCGCTGGTGCGCTGGCCGTCGTCGAGGGCCTGCTGGGTCCCGAGGCACTGCTGCGCGGCGGTGATCTGCGGGACGAACTGGAGGCGGCCGCGCTGCGCCGGGTCACGTACGGACTGTTCCGGGCGGGCCTGGTCGGTCCCGGCCCCCGCTCGGAGCGCCCCAGCTACCGTCCCCGTCCCCGCCGCTCGCACCAGCGCCGCACGTCCATCCGCTGACGCGTCCACCCGCTGACGCACTGACCCACTGACTGACCCACTGACGCGCCCGGCCCGTTGACGCGCCGGCCCGTCTTTCGACGCCGTGCCCCGCCGAGGCGTCGACCCGGGGGCCGCCGCCCCCGTACCCACGTGACCCGCCACCGACGACAGGTGATTCAGACATGCCCGTAGCCACCCGGCCCACCCCTGCCCCCGCCCCCGCCGACATCCGTTCCGATCCGGCCTGCTCCGATCCGGCCGGCGCCTCCCGGCTCGACGTCGCGGCCGAGTTGCTGGCCCTGCTGCGCGACACCACCACCGAACCGCGTCCCGACACCCAACTGGAGGCGCTGACACTGGCTGTGGCCGCCGACCTGCCGGTGCTGCTGTGGGGTGAGCCGGGGATCGGCAAGACTGCGGCCCTGACCCAGCTCGCGGCGGCCCTGGACCTGCCGCTGACCACGGTGATCGCCAGCGTGCACGAGCCGTCCGACTTCTCGGGGCTGCCCGTGGTCGGTGACGACCCCGCCGAACAGGGGGTCCCGATGGCGCCGCCGGACTGGGCCGTGCGGCTGGTACGGGCCGGCCGGGGGCTGCTGTTCCTGGACGAGTTGTCCACCGCGCCGCCGGCCGTGCAGGCCGCGTTGCTCCGCCTGGTACTCGAACGGCGGATCGGCGCACTGCAACTGCCGCCCGGGGTGCGGATCGTGGCCGCCGCCAATCCGCGCTCCTCGGCCGCGGACGGCTGGGAGCTGAGCCCGCCGCTGGCCAACCGGTTCGTCCACCTGAAGTGGATCCACGACCACGAGGTGGTGGTCCGCGGCCTCGGCGGGACATGGCCCCGGGCGACACTGCCGCGGCTCGACCCGGGCAAGCTGTCCGAGGCCGTGCACTTCGCCCGCCGGGCCGTGTGCGGGCTCCTCGCCGCGCGCCCCACTCTCGTGCACCGGCTGCCCAGCACGGAGACCGGCCGGGGCGGCCCCTGGCCGTCACCCCGGAGCTGGGAGGCGGCCCTGTGCCTGACCGCCTTCGCCACGGCGGCCGGCTCCTCCCGGGAGGTGCTCTCGATGCTGGTGAGGGGCACCGTGGGGGACGGCCCGGGGATGGAACTGCTGGCGAGCCTGGACCGGATGGACCTGCCGGACCCGGAGGAGCTGCTCGCCGACCCGGCGGGCGCCGCCCTGCCCGAGCGGGGCGATCTGCGCCAGGCCGTGCTCGACGGTGTGGTGGCGGCCGTCCGCAACCGTCCGGAGAGGTCCCGCTGGGACGCGGCCTGGGCACTGCTGGTCCGGGCGATGGAGACCGGCGCCCCGGACCTGGTGGTCGTCCCCGCGACCACGCTCGCCGCACTGCGCCGCGAGGACTGGGACGTACCGGCCTCGATCGAGCGGCTCGCCCCGGTGGTGTCGCTGTCCCGGCGGGCGGACCAGGTGGCGGCCCGGGTCGCCGGCGCCGGGCAGGCCGGCCGGTGAGCCCGGGCGCACCGGGGACGCTGGACCTCGACAAGCTCTTCGCCGCCCGGCTGCACGCCGCCCGGGTCAGGCCCTACCTCGCCACTGCGCTGTTCGCCCTGCACGTCGTGGAGTCGCGGCAGGTGCCGACGATGGCCGTCGACCGGTACTGGCGGTGCTACGTCTCACCGGCGTTCGTGGCCCGGACACCGGAGGAGGAACTGGCCGGGGCCTGGGTGCACGAGGTGTCGCACCTGCTGCGCGACCACCACGGGCGCGGCGACCGGGTCGCGCGCGAGCGCGGACTGAGCGGCCCGGGGGAGCGGCTGCGGATGAACATCGCGGCGGACTGCGAGATCAACGACGACGTGTTCGGCGACGGGTTGGTCCGGCCGGAGGGCGCCGTCGAGCCGGGGCCGCTGGGGCTGCCGACGGGACGGCTGATGGAGGACTACCTGCGCATGTTCCGGCTCGGACCGCATCTCCAGGACCTGGTCTGGCTGGACTGCGGCAGTGGCGCCGACGGACTGGAACGGGAGTGGGACCTGGGGCCGGACGGCGCGCACGGCCTCAGCGCGCAGGAGCGCGACGCGGTCCGGTTCCGGGTCGCGCAGGGCATCACCGGCCGCCCGGGTGACACCCCCAAGGGGTGGCGGCGCTGGGCGGAGGAGGCGTTCCACCCGCCGCAGCCGTGGCGGGAGTTGCTGGGAGCGGCGATCCGCTCGGCCGTGGCCGGCTCCGGCGCGGGCGACGACTACACCTACGGCCGGCCGTCGCGGCGCTCGGCGGGGGTGCCCGGTGCTGTCCTGCCGAGCCTGCGGCGCCGGCCGCCCCGGGTCTGCGTGGTCATCGACACCTCCGGATCGGTCAGCGACCCCGAACTGGGCAGTGCGCTGCTCGAAGTGGCGGCGATCGCCCGCGCCGTGGGCGGCCGCCGCGACCTGGTCAGTGTGCTGCCGTGCGACGCGGCGGCCCGGTCCGTGCACCAGCTGTGCGGTGCCGAGGGCATACCGCTGATCGGCGGCGGGGGGACCGACCTTCGTACCGGCTTCGCCAAGGCGCTCCGAGCGGGCCCCCGGCCCGACGTCGTCGTGGTGCTGACGGACGGCCAGACGCCCTGGCCGGCCACCCGGCCGCCGTGCCGGACGGTGGTGGGCCTGTTCGCCCGGCCGCGGAGGGCCGGCTCGTGGAGCGAGCACGACCCCGACTACGTGCCGGACGCACCACCCGCGTGGGCACGGGTGGTCGAGATCGGGTGAGCCCCTCCCTGAGGAGGAGGGCGCGGCCCGGTCGGCAGCGGTTCTCCTCACTGCGGTCGAGGCGCCGTCCCGGGCCGGGTTCGTAACGTCGCTTCCACGAGGGAGAGGAGCGGCGCATGATCGAGGCATGCGGGCTGTCCAAGGCCTACGGGGACACGATCGCGGTGGACGGTCTGGACTTCCGGGTGGAGCCGGGCCTGGTGACGGGCTTCCTCGGCCCGAACGGGGCCGGGAAGTCGACCACCATGCGGATGATCCTGGGGCTGGACCGGCCGACCTCCGGTTCGGTGACCGTGGGCGGGAGCGGCTACCGCGGCAAGGTGTGGCCGCTGCGCGAGGTGGGCGCGCTGCTGGACGCGCGGGCCGTGCACCCGGGCCGGTCCGGCCACAACCACCTGCACAGCCTGGCGGCGGCGAACGGCATCGCGCGCCGGCGCGTCGACGAGGTGCTGGAACAGGTCGGGCTCACCGCCGTGGCGCGCCGACGGGTGGGCGGATACTCGCTCGGCATGGCGCAGCGGCTCGGGATCGCGGCCGCGCTGCTCGGCGACCCCGGAGTGCTGCTCCTCGACGAGCCGGTGAACGGGCTGGACCCGGACGGCATCCTGTGGATCAGGACACTGATGCGGTCGCTGGCGGCCGAGGGACGGACGGTCCTGGTCTCCAGCCACCTGATGAGCGAGATGGCCCTGACGGCGCACCACCTGCTGGTCATCGGCCGGGGCCGGCTGCTGGCCGACACCTCACTGGCCGACCTGATCGCGCGCCACTCCGCCGACCGCGTCGAGGTGCGCTCGCCGGACGCCGTCCGGCTGGCCGCCGTCCTGCGGGCGCACGGCGGCGAGGTCACGGGTGCGGTGGACGGGACCCTGACGGTCGCCGGGCTCGGCTCGGCGCGGATCGGCGAGCTGGCCGCCGGACACGGCTGGGTGCTGCACCAGCTGCGGGACCTGACGGCGTCACTCGAAGAGGCGTACTTCCGGCTCACCCAGGACGCCGTCAGCTACCGTGCGGCGGTGGCGGCATGACCGCCACCGGGCTGCCGAGGCTGCGGGCGGTCGCCGGCGCCGAGTGGATCAAGTTCCGGTCGGTCCGGTCGGTCCCCGCCGTCCTGCTGGCCACCACCCTGGTGCTGCTGCTCGGCGCGGGGCTCGTCAGCGCGGGCTTCCGGTCCGGCTGGTCGACGATGACGGCCGCGGAGCGGGCGGCCTTCGACCCCACATACACGAGCCTGCGGGGCATCGACCTGGCGCAGCTGCTCGTCGGCGCGCTCGGTGTGCAGACGATGGCCGGCGAGTACGCCGCCGGCCAGATCCGGACGACGTTCGCCGCCACGCCGCAGCGCGGACTGGTGCTCGCCGGCAAGGCGCTGGTGCTCGGCTCGGTGGTGTGGGGGCTGTCGACGGCGGCGTGCCTCACGGCGTTCCTGCTCGGCCAGAGCCTGCTCGGCAGCCCGGCGCGGCACGCCGGGCTGGGGGACCCGGGGGTGTCGCGGGCGGTGGCCGGCGGCGGGCTGTACCTGCTGCTGGTCGGGCTGCTCGGGCTCGCGCTGGGCGCGCTGCTGCGCCGGACGGCGGCGGCGCTGGCCGCGCTGTTCGGCCTCCTGCTCGTCCTCCCGCTGGTCGTCGGCATGCTGCCGGGTGCCGCCGGCGACCGGATCGCGGTCTACCTGCCGGCTGCGGCCGGTTCGCAGCTGTGGACGGTGGCGCGCGGCGCGGACCACGCGCTGGGACCCTGGCAGGGAGGCGGGGTGTTCCTGCTGTACGTCGCGGCCGGTGCGGCGGCGGCGCTGGTCGTGCTCCGCAGGAGGGACGCCTGATGCCGACGCTGCCATCACCCCTGCCGGTCCGGTCGCCCTTGTCCGGGCTGTCGCCGGTCCGCGCCGGGTGCCGACGGGCCGCGGCCGTCCTGGCCAGTGAGTGGATCAAGCTGCGGTCGCTGCGGTCACTGCCGGCGGTCCTGCTGGGCGCGGCGGTCTTCAGCGTCGGGCTGGCTGTCCTGGTCTGCTCCGACTACCAGGCCCGCTGGGCGGGTTTCGACCCGCGCCGGCGGGCCGCCTTCCAACCGGTCGACACCAACCTCGGGTACCTCCAGCTGGCCGTCCTGTTCTTCGGCGCCCTCGGCGCGCTGGCGATGACCAGCGAGTACGGCAGCGGGCTGGTCCGCAGCACCTTCGCCGCCACGCCGCAGCGGGGCCGGGTGCTGGCGGCGAAGACGGCCCTGGTCGGTGCGGTGTCGCTGCCGGCGGCGACAGCGCTCTGCACCGTGGCGTTCCTGGCCGGCCAGAGCCGGCTGGCCGCGCCCGTGCCCCGGGCGGGGCTGGGGGATCCGGGTGCGCTGCGGTCCGTGCTGGGCGGCGCGCTGTACCTGGCGCTGACGGCGCTGTTCGGGCTGTTCCTCGGGGTGCTGGTGCGCAGCACCCCGGTGGCCCTGTCGGCGCTGTTCGGGATCTACCTGGTGCTCCCGGTCATGGTGAACAGCCTGCCGCACGACGCACTCTGGCACCACACCGTCCCGTACCTGCCGTCGAACCTGGGTGCGGCGCTGTGGCACACCCGCACCACGGGCCTGGCGGCGCCGGGGCCGGCCCTGCTCGGGCTCACGGTGTACGTGCTGCTGCTCGGCGCGGCCGCGCTGGCGCAGGTGCGGAGCCGGGATGCCTGAGGAGGTTTCCGGCGGATTCCTGGGCATGCTCAGACGCGTGGACGAGGCATCCGAACGGTGGCGGCCCGCCGTGGGCGACCGGCTGCTCGCGCTCCTGGTGCTGGCCGTGGCCGTCGCGGGATCCGGTGACCGGGTGGCCGGCTGGCTGCCGCCGTTCGCCGTGCTGCCGCTCGGCGCGGCCCAGGCGGCACTGGTGGCGGCCCGCCGGCGGGCGCCGACGGCGGTGCTGCTCGGCAGCACCGCCGTCGCCGTGTTCATGATCTCCGCCGGGTACCCGGCCGGTTCGGCCGGCGCGGCGGTGCCGGTGGCGGCGTACGCGCTCGCGGTCCATGCCGACCGCGCCGACCCTGCTGTTCCTGCCGGCCACGCCGGCCACACCGAGCGGCTGCGGGCGGCGGCCCGGGCGGCCGCCGTCCTGGTGGCGGTGGCCGCGCCGGCGGTGGCGATGGGCCTGCCCGGCTCGCGTACCCGGGACGCGGGCGTCTGGCCGCAGCTGACGGTCTGCCTCGCCGTCGCGGGTGCCTGGCTGGCCGGCTACGCCACCCGCACCCGCCGGGCCTACATCCGCGAACTCCGGGCCCGCGCCGCCCGCCTGGAGCGGGAGGAGGGCGAGCGCGCCGCCCGGGCGGTGACCGAGGAGCGGCTGCGGATCGCCCGCGAGCTGCACGACATCGTCGGCCACTCGCTCAGCCTGATCTCGATCCAGTCCGAGGCCGCCTTGCGGTCCGCCCGTACCGACCCCGGCGCCGTCCCGGTCTTCCTCGGCACGATCTCCGCGACCAGCCGACAGGCCCTCGCCCAGCTGCGCCAGGTCCTGGCCCTGCTGCGTCCGGCCGGGGAGGACGAGCTCAGCCCGCAGCCCGGTCTGGCCGAACTGCCAGACCTGGTCTCCGGGTTGGTGGCCGCCGGCCTGCCGGTCCGGCTCGACGCCCAGCCGGTGAGCCTGCCACCGGCCGTCGGCCTGACGGTGTACCGGATCGTCCAGGAGGCACTCACCAACGTGCTCAAGCACGCCGGTCCGGGCATCACCTCGGTCACCGTGACAGTGGCCGTCACCGGCGGGCCGGCCCCGGCCGGCGGGTCGCTGCGGGTGTCGGTGCGCGACGACGGCGCCGGCAGCGGCCGGACCGTTCCGGCCCACGGCCTCCTCGGCATGCGGGAGCGGGTCGCCCTGTACGGCGGGACGCTGTACGCCGGGCCGGCGACGGGCGGCGGCTTCCGGGTCGACGCGGTGCTCCCGTGCCCGGAGGCGGCCGAGTGACCGTCACGGTGGTCATCGCCGACGACCAGGAGCTGGTCCGGTCCGGCCTGCGCGCCATCATCGACTCCGAACCCGGCCTGTCCGTCATCGGCGAGGCCGCCGACGGCGCCGCCGCCGTCGAGGTGGCGAGGCGGCTGCGTCCCGACGTCCTCCTGATGGACGTCCGGATGCCGCGCCTGGACGGTGTCGCGGCCACCCGCGCCCTGCTCGGCCCCGGTGTGCCCGGCCCGACCCGGGTCCTCGTCCTCACCACGTTCCACCTGGACGGCTACGTCGCCGAAGCCCTGCGCGCGGGCGCCTCCGGCTACCTGCTGAAGGACTCCACCGCCGACCGGCTGGTCGAAGCGGTCAAGGTGGTCGCCGCAGGGGAGGCCGTCCTGGACCCGGCGGTCACCCGGCGGCTGCTGCAACGGATGGCCGCCCCGCCGTCCGGGGGCGCGGACGGCCGGGAACTGCGGGCCCTGCTCTCCCCCCGGGAGAGCGACGTCCTGCTGCTGGTGGCCCGGGGCCTGTCGAACGCCGAGATCGGCGCCGCCCTCCGGCTCGCCGAGACCACCGTCAAGAGCCACGTACAGAGCATCCTCGGCAAACTCGGCGTCCGGGACCGCCTGCAGGCCGCCGTCGCGGCCTACGACTGGGGCCTCGTCCGGCCCCGCGACCGCCGGGACCCCGGCCGGCCCCCGACGGACGAACGGGCCTGACCGAGCGGCTCCCGCCCTGCTCTCCGGGCTCCGCACCTCCTCGGCGCCGCCGAGGGCGCCGCCGGAGGTGGTGGTGGAAGGAGCTCCGGCGGCACGCGCCTCAGACGCGGGCCGTGGCCAAGCCGCTGTTCACCGACGAGGAATGGGCGGCGATTCAGGCGGCGAGGGGCTGGAGACGCGGCTGCCCCTGCTGGTCCGTCAACTCGTGGGGTCCACGCGGTGCGGCCGGCCGTCCGGCCCCGGGAGTATGTGGCGCTGCCACCCGAGGACCCGGCCGGTGCCGCGGGTGCCCGGATCGCCGGCGTCGTCGACTGGGCGGCGGCCTCCTGGGGCCCGGCAGACCTCGACGTGGCGCACTGCTCCACCAATCTCGCGCTGCTGCACGGCCCGGCGTGGGGCCTGCGCTTCACCGAGGCGTACCAGGAGGCGGGCGGGATGCCGGCCGCGGCCGCGGACGAGCGGCTGTACTGGCAGGTGCGGGAGCCGCTGGCGCTCTCGGAGGAAGTGCAGTGGGTGGCGCAGCCGTGGCGGGAGGCAGGACGGACCGAGCTCACGACACGAGCTGTGGAGGAGCGGCTGAATGCCTATGTCACCTCCCTGATCGATGCGCTGGGCTGAGCCAAGGCGGTCCGGGGCTGGCTCCCGACTCATCGTTTACTGCTCAACCAAGTGGGGAGTCGAGCAGACCCTGTGGAATTTCGGGCATCCCCGTCACTGTGTCCTCATGTCCTGCGCACCGATGACGGAGAGCAGCTTCGGCTGCCCGGCGCCCCCGGTTCCGGTGACAAGGTGTCAGGCAGGAGAGGGGGCGGGTCATTGAGAGTGGACGCCGCTCTGCCCCGGTGCGTAGCCGGCAGGGGGCTGCGGAATCCCGGCTCCCAGTCCGTGCCGGCGAAGGCGCCCGTATGGCTGCGCAGGAAACGGCTCAGACGATGATGACCCGGCGCCCGCGTGTGTGACCGGCTTGGCTGTCGATGTGCGCCGTTGCGGCCTCGGCGAGCGGGTACGACTTCTCGACCGGGATGTGGAGCTTTCCCCGCGAGATGAGGTCGGCGGCCTCGGAGAGCGCGTCCGGCACGCTCCCGGCTACGCCGGAGAACCGGACACCGAGCTCCGGTGCAGCGAGATCGGCGATGGAGATCACCCTCTGCGGGTCCCCGGTCAGTTCGAGGAGCTCGCGGATGACGCCCGAGCCGGCCAGGTCGAGGGCGGCGTCGACGTGGCCGAGCTGCCGCACCCGCTCGACCCAGCCCTCGCCGTACGTCGTGGCCAGGGCACCGAGGCTCTGCAGATAGTCCTGGTTGGCGGCCCCGGCGGTGCCGATCACCGTGATGCCGCGGTCGCGGGCGATCTGTAGCACCGCCGATCCGACTCCCCCGGACGCACCGCTGACCAGCAGCGTCTGCCCGGACTGCACGCCGACCTCACCGAGGATGCGCAGCGCGGTCTCCACCACGGAGGGGTACCCGGCCGCCTCCTCGAACGTCAGGCCCTGGGGCATACGGGCCCAGGCCGACAGTACGGCGGACTCGGCATAGGTGCTGGAGCCTTCGCCGAACACGTGCCCGCCGACCTCGATCCCTTCGACGCCCTCGCCGACCTCGTCCACCACCCCGGCGGCGTCCAGCCCGACCCCGGCGGGCAACTGGATCGGGTGGGCCCCCAGGATCTGTCCTTCACGGACCCTCCAGTCGACGGGGTTCACGCCCGCCGCCCGCACGGCGATGCGTACCTGGCCGGGGCCCGCGTGGGGCTCCTCGGCATCTATGAGTTGCAGAACGTCCGGACCGCCGAACTCGGCGAAGCTCACTTTCTTCATGCGGTGGACCGTAGCACTAACGGTTAGTGTTTTGAAGCTGCTCTGACTTCATACCTGATAGTGTCAAGGCATGACCATGCCGTCCGGACGCCGCGAGCGCAAGAAAGCCGCGACCCGCCAGAAGATCGCTGACACCGCCCTGCGGCTCTTCCTGGAACGCGGGTACGACGCGGTGGGCATCCGCGAAGTGGCCGCCGAGGCCGACGTGGCCGTCACCACGCTCTTCTCCCACTTCGCCTCCAAAGAGGCCCTGGTGTTCGAGCAGGACGAAGACTTCGAGCAACGCCTCACGCAGGCGGTCACCGGCCGGGCATCGCACGAACCGCTCATCCCCGCCCTGCGCTGCGAGATCCAGGCGCTGGTGCGACATTGCACGGCGGACGACGCCGCCCCGATCTGGCGCATGATCGACGAGTCCCCCGCCCTGCGGAGGTACGAGGAGTCGATGAGGCTGCGGCACGCGGAGACGCTGGCCACGGCCATCGCCGCCGATCCCGACCTGTCACAGACCGCAACGGCGAGCCGGACGATCGCGAGGTTCGTGATCGACGCCTACTCACTGGCCCGTGAGGCGGCCGATCCGGAGGCCGCGGTGGACGAGATCTTCCGGATGATCGAGGCGGCCTGGGAGGTCACCCGCCCTGCTGCGAGGAACTCCAGGTAGGACGGGGGCCGGCCAGGAGGCTGAGATACGCGCACAGGCGCGCTCGATGATCGAGCCCAGCCGGGCCGAGCCCGGGTGTCTCCCGTACGACAACTACGTGGATCCGCAGGATCCGTACTCCTGGGTGGTCATCGAGGAATGGGCCTACCGTGCGGCGTTCGAGACGTACATGGCCGGCCCGCGCCTGGCGGACTCGCTGGGGAAGGTGGGGCGCTCCTGGCCGAACCGCCGTCAGTTCGGATTCTCAGCACGGTGGAGTGACCCCACACCGAGTCAGGGCGACGGCAAGAGAGGTGGTGCCGGACACCTGGGCTCAGTTCTCGAACAGCGGCCACATCGCGTTGACCTGGTTGTCGTCGGCCGTCAGGGCCAGCCGGTCCAGACCGAAGCCCTCCTCGATGGTGCGCAGCAGAGAGTAGTGGTTGTACGGGGTGTCATCCGTGGCACCGCGGGGGCCGTTCTTGGAGATCACGATCGCCGGGATGTGCCCGCCGCCGTAACGGCCGCCGGGCCAGGAGGGGGAGACGTCCGGGTCGCCCGCCGGCAGGAGGGGAGAGTCGCCGGAGTTGCCGGCGAACCTGATGTCCGACTGGCCGCCGGTGCTGTCGGGGCCGAACGGATCGGCCTCGTCGGTCATGATGGCGATCACGTTGTTCCTGCCGCTGCGCCACGCACGGCTGCCCATGATCGCGTCGACCGTCGAGTGGAGGAACGTCTCGGCCTTGGACTTGAGCGAGATGTCGTTGGCATCGTCCACGGCGTCCGCGTAGGGGCACGGCGATTCGGGGTGGCCCGGGACGGCCGTGTCGACGCCGCCGTGCATGTCGTTGCAGATGTCCGGGGTGATCCAGACGTACCGGGGGATCGTGCCGCCACGGCCGTTGAGGTCCCCGCTGAGAGACTCGTAGGGCTTGATGTGCTGCGTCCGGGCGCTGTCTTGGCGGACGTCGGGGTAGAGCATGAACGGGTTGTGCCGGCTGACGTACAGCCCGCCGTTGGCGCTGTCCCCGTCGAAGCCCGTGGACGGCATGGCGTCCATGTAGGCGGCCCACGGCACGTCGTGCGACTCGAGCTCGTCCACGATGTTGCGGTGATCGGGGCGGTTGTCGGGGCTGTCGTCGTTGAGCCACCAGTTGTGGCCGGACGTCGCGGCGATGTAGTTGGGCTCGCTGGGGTGGGTGACACCGAAGTACTGGGTCGCCAGACCGTAGTGGGCGGCCAGTCGGTTGAGGTAGGGGGCGTGTGCATCGCCGATGATGCTGTCGTACCCGTGGTTCTCCAGCATGATCACAAAGACATGGTCGAGCGGTTCCTGCGCCGCCGCCTGAGGTGCCGAGGCCACAACCGTGGGCAAGCTCAAACCGAACAGGAGTGCTGCCATCGCCAGCGCCCTCGATCTCCTGTGCCGACGTGGTGTGCGCACTGACGCTCTCCTCGAACCAGGTCGCCGGACCTCTGGCACCGCCACGTGGTTCCGGCACGGTGAGATCCCGGCCGACCGGCCGAGCCGACCCCACTGTTCCCGTCCCGGGTGGGAGAACATTCGCCCCGCTGCCCCGATTCACCCGCTCAGCCTCCTCGGGTGTCCGAAGGGACGGCAGTGCGGTACCGCACGCACCGCACGCGGGTACGTACCTGGGTATTCCCACGCTGTTCCGCCACGGTGCCCGGCCGGCCCACAGAACGGGCTGACGGACCGGCTGTAGATCCGACTGAGCCGGCTGCTCAGGCCACCGCCGTCGACCTGACCGGCCGCCCCGGCCGGCCGGAGGGCCTGCCCGCCGCGCTGGCGCACTACCCGGCTGATCCGGAGGCTGCAGTTCGACGGCTTCTTCGACGCGACGGTGTGTGCCTGGCGCGAGACGGGCGCGACCTCGTGGCAGTGCGGCCCGGTGCGCATCTCCTCCGCTCGGGGCCGGCACTCCGGCGCATCGCGGCCGCTTCCGGTGAACCGGACCTGGTCGTGGCGCCCGACCACCCCTGGGTCCCACTCGGGCGAACCGGCTCGCACCATCCAAGTCCGCCTCGCCGCCAACCGGTTGGCGGGATCGGACACCGGAGCCTGGTCCTCCGGCAACGTCACCATGACTTTGCAGCAACCGCCGCGGAGCAGTGGTGGAGAGGGCGCCCAGGTCATCGAGCCCGCGGAGATCGTGAAAGGTGCCCCACCCCGCCGACGATCTCCCCAGACAAGCCGGATCATCGCAGGTGGCAGGGCACCTTTCCCATGTCGTGACAAACAGTCACCGATCAACAGCAGCACGGTGAAACGCCGGCCGCGCAGTGACGCGGCCGCGGAGGTGGGCCCAGTGGCGTGAGTACACTTGCCGCGTGCTCGAACAGACGAACCGGTCGCTCGGCCGTGAATTCTTTGACCGCCACGTCGTGGAGGTCGCACGCGACCTGCTGGGCCGCGTCCTGGTCTGCACGCTTCCGCAGGGCACCGTCTCGCTGCGCCTCACCGAAGTGGAGGCGTACAACGGCCGGGACGACCCCGCCTCGCACGCCTACCGGGGACGGACCCCGCGCAACGAGGTCATGTTCGGCCCGCCCGGGCACGTCTACGTGTACTTCACCTACGGCATGCACTTCTGCATGAACCTCGTCACCGGCCAGGACGGACACTCCTCCGCCGTGCTGCTGCGCGCGGGCGAGGTCCTGGACGGCCTTGAACTCGCCCGCGAGCGTCGGCCCACCGCGCGTAAGGACCGCGAACTCGCCCAGGGGCCAGCCAGGTTGACCATGGCCGTCGGCGTCGACCGGGCCTTCGACGGCGCCGACGCCTGCGGGGACGGCATACCCTTCAGCGTCCTGACCGGCACACCCCCCGACCCGGCACTCATCCGCACCGGCCCGCGCACCGGCGTCTCCGGCGCGGGCGCGACCACCCCCTGGCGCTTCTGGATCGACGGCGACCCCAGCGTCAGCCCCTACCGTCCCCATGTCCCCAAGCGGAAGCCGAGCGGCGGGCCGGCCGCCGCCCCGCAGCCCCGTACCTGACACACCCGCACACGCTCGGTGGACGTGCAGGAACATGTCGCACCGTCCGTGGGCCCTCGTATGGTTGGGCACGGCGAGTCCGCAGGCGGCCGGCCTGTAACGGCCACAACTGTGCGTCTGCCGTTGGGCACAGGGGCGGTGCGGGGAATCTCGCCGAGCCGGAGCCGGCCAGATCCTGCCTGCGGCTCGAACAGCTGCCGCTGGTCCGCCCTTTTGGCTGGTTCATCGTGAAGTTGGAGTGTGCGTTCGTGGTTGATGGTCTGCGTGAGGGTGGTTCGGGTACCGGTCCTGGTGGGGCGGGTGCGTGGTGGTCGGACCTGGGGTCTCTGGTGAATGGAGATCCCGGGCAGGTGCAGGGGCTGCTGGATACGGGCGCGGATCCGCAGGCCCGTTTGACGGCGGCGGTGTACCGGGCTTCGGAGCACCTGCATCGGGACGCCGGCCCGCGGGTGCGGCGGCAGGTGCTGGCTCTGGACGCCGCACGCTACGGAGACCGGGCGTTGGCCGCACGGCTGGCAGCGGTAGAGGTGGAGGGGGACAGCGGGCCCGGCGCCGGGTGGGCAGTGCGGTGGGCCACTGGTTCACAGGTCGACCCCCGGCTCTGGAGGGTCTTGAGCACCCGGGGGGAGTCGGCGGTCGGGGTCGCTACGGCGGTGGTCGACGGCCGCCCCGTGGCCGTCGTCCCGTTCGACGGGGCGCTGCGGGTGTGGGACCTGGCCACCGGTCAGCTGGTCGGCGAACCGTTGGCCGACCATGGCGACGGTCTGCCGGCGGTGGCGACGGCAGTGGTGGACGGCTGCCCGGTCGCGGTCACCGGCGACCATGACGGGATCGTGCGCATCTGGGATCTGGCCACCGGCCGACCGGTCGGCGAACCCCTGACCGGCCACGCGAGGTGGGTGTACTCGGTGGCGACCGGGGTGCTGGAGGGCCGACCTGTCGCGGTCACCGGCGGTGTGGACCGCACGGCGCGGGTGTGGGATCTCGCCACGGGCCAGCTGGTCGGCGAACCCCTTTCCGCCCGCAGCGGCACCGTGGAAGCGTCGGCAGTGGCGGTGACGGTGGTGGACGGCCGCCCGATCGCGGTTGCCGGCGCCCACGGTGGGAAGGTGCGGTTGTGGGACCTCGGCACCGGTCGGCAGGTTGGCAAGCCCATCGCCGCCCACACCGGCGCGGTCGAGGCGGTTGCGGCGACGCTGCTGGATGGTCGGTCGGTCGCGCTCACCGGTGGCGGCGACGGGACACGGGTGTGGGACCTGGTCACGGGCCGACGGGTCGGCAAATTTCCCAACCACTTCTACGGTGTGTGTGCGGTGGCGACGACAGTGGTGGACGATCGTCCCGTCGCCGTGACCGGCGACAAGGGCGGGGTGGTGCGGGTGTGGGACCTGGCCACCGGCAAGCAGGTCTGCGAACCGCTCACCAGTCATGATGGCCGCCCGGTCCGTGGCCTGGCCACGGCGGTGGTGGACGGCCGCCCCGTGGCTGTCGTCAGCAGCGCGGGGATGGTGCGGGTCTGGGACCTGGCCTGCGACCAGCGGGTCGGCGAACCCCTGGCCGGCCACGACGCTCCGGTGCGAGCGGTGGCCACGGCGGCGGTGGGTGGCCGTCCGGTCGCGGTCACCGGTGCCGGCGACGGGAAGGTGCGGGTGTGGGATCTGGCCACCGGTGGGCAGGTCGGCAAGCCGCACGCCAAGCACAAGGAACGGGTGAACGCGGTGGCGACCGCGATGGTGGACGGCGGCGCTGTTGCGATCACCGCCAGTTCCGACGGAACGGCGCGGATACGGAACCTGGCCGCCAGCCGGGCGCTCGGCAAGCCGCTCGAAAGCAGCAATCTCCACAACGAGGCGACGGCCGTGGCGACTGCGGCACTCGATGACCGCCCGGTAGCGGTCATCGGGCTGTTCGACGGCACGGCGCGGGCGTGGGACCTGACCAGCGGCGAGCAGGTGGGCGTGCCGCTCACCGGCCATTCCGGAACGGTCCTCGGGGTGGCAACGGCGGTGGTGGACGGCCGCCCTGTGGCTGTCACCGGCAGCGACGACGGAACCGCGCTGGTGTGGGACCTGGCCGTCGGCGGGCAGGTCGGCAAGGCCCTCACCAGCCATGACAGCCCGGTGCACGCGGTAGCGGCCGGGAGGGTCGACGGCCGCCCGGTCGCAGTGATCGGCAGCGGCGACGGGGCGGTACGGATGTGGGACCTGGCCACCGGTCAACCGGTCGGCGAAGAACTCGTGTTCCTCTGGCCCGTCCGCGCCGTGGAGGTGACGTCAGAGGCCGAGTTGGTGGTGTGCTTCGGCCACGAGGTTGCAGTGTTGGCCCGACGCTGACCAGGTCGCGCGGAGCGCATCCGGGGCGTCGGCCGCATGGTGGGCCGACGCCCGCTGCAAAGCCCCTGGTCGGCCTCCGCCAGGGCCGGTGACCTGCTGGAACTCCTGGATTTACTGGAGCCTCATCAGCCTGATCGCCGTAGGGTACGCCGTCGCCCTGACGAGTACGGTTACCCGCCTTTCCCGGCCACGGTGGCGAGTTCGTCGAGCAGTGTGGCGAGGGCGGCATCGGTGAACCGGTAGCCGTCGGCGGTCTCGGCGAGGTGGCTCGAGGTGATTCGGGATTTCCGCCATTCTTCGAGGCAGGCGGGGGCGTAGCCGCCGGTGCGAAAGCCGTACGGCTCGGGGCCGAAGCCGGCGATCATGAGCCCGTAGTCCGGAAGCGTGGCGGAGCGCTCGGTCTGCGGAGGCGTCGCGGCGTACCGCTCGAAGGAGTCGACGTGGTTGAAGCTGGTGAACAGCCAGAACAGGTAGTCGTACATCAGCGTGGAGCGCGTGTCGGCGTGCAGGGCGAAGAACCCCTTGTCGTGCACGACGGCCTCCGCAAGCGCCCGCATCCGCCGGTCCGCGTCGGGTAGGACGCCCGCGACCTCACGGAAAGCACGCAGCAGAACCGGGGAGAAGCTGCCGGCCCGCACCGTGGCCAGGGCGTCGAGCCGGTCCTGCTCCGAGGTGTCGTAGACGGACTCGTCGACCAGGCCCGTGACGAACGCCTCGAAGTTCTCCGCGACCAGGGTGACCGCTGCTGGCGCCGCCTCAAGCAAGCCACCCCGTGGTCGTGCTAGGAGCTCTCAGCTGTGTGAGAAGGGGAGCGAGCTCGATCAGTGTCCTGATGCGCGGGACCGATGTGACGGAAATGGCGTCGCTCCGGTCAAGCCAGATCCCGCGAAGTCCGGCGGCGACAGCCGCTTCTGCGTCGGTCTGGAGTCGGTCTCCAACGTAGATTACCTGTGACGGTTGGAGCTGAAGCTCGCTGCATGCGATCCGGAAGATTTTCGCGTCGGGTTTGGCGGCGCCTGCCTCGCTGGAGATGGTGGCATGCTGCAGCAGGCTGGTGAGACCGACGTGTTGGAGCTTGCGGCGTTGCTGGTCGGCGTCTCCGTTGGTGATGACGCCGAGCCGAAGCTGTCGGGGCTCAGCCGTCAGGGCGGCCAGGGCTGGGGGTACGTCGTGGTAGGTCTGCCAGGCGGCCTCGTAGCAGGTCAGGTACTGGGCGAACCAGTCATCTGCCTTCTCGTCCGACCATGCGCCAAGGCCGAACTCGTCGGCGAGGCGGGTGATGCGCAGGCGGCGTTGCT
The DNA here is from genome assembly GCF_039529945.1 of Kitasatospora kazusensis. Classification (NCBI taxonomy): domain Bacteria; kingdom Bacillati; phylum Actinomycetota; class Actinomycetes; order Kitasatosporales; family Streptomycetaceae; genus Kitasatospora; species Kitasatospora kazusensis. Next base: position 47,428 of record NZ_BAAANT010000019.1, read on the forward strand.
CTCGGAAGGTCAGTTCACCAGCCAGATAACGGTCCATCGCCCATGCCTCCAGCTCTCGCCAGCGGCGGACGACTCGATCTCGTTCGAGCGGGGGCGGATCGATGGGGCCGAGAAAGCTGGCGATGACGGCTTCTTCGGCAGCGGTGTCATGGTCTATGAGTGTTCCGTCCAGATCGAACAGCACAGCTTCGACGGGGAGAGGGGGCACGTGCTTATCTCCTTCGTGAGATGGTGCGGCGGCTGACTTCGGCGGCGTAGGTGGCCCGGCCGCCCGCGGAGAACCGTCGCCAGGCGATGGCGACGTCGGCGTGGATGCCCAAGGTGCGGGCGAGGATCGCGGTGGGGATCTCGGTGGCGAGCTGGAAGCGTGCTGCGGGCCTGGTTCGGGTCCGACCAAGATGCCTACTGGCGCCGACAGGACCAGGCGGCCGCCGCAGACGTTGACCCAGAAGCCGCTACATGCTTCGAAAGCGGCGAGAAACGGGTCACCGGAGATCGTCTTGGACAAACGCGTGCAGGTGCAGGTCGTGCCAGCCGTCAGCATGCAGCACCGCGCTGCGCATGGTGCCCTCGAGCAGGTAGCCGGCCTTCTCGGCCACCCGACAGGACGCCGGATTCGCCACCGAGTGGCACAGCGACATCCGGTGCAGACCGAGCCCCTCGAGTCCCCACTCGCTGAGCCTCTTGACGGCCTCGACCACGATGCCGGCGCCCCGCGCGGACGGAAGCAGCCAGTAGAGGAGTTCCGCGTTGCCCTCCACGAGGTTGATCCGGCGCCACCCGATCAGCCCGACCGCTTCGCCGCCCTCCGGGCGCGCGATGGCCCAGATCGCGCCTGACTCGTCCTGCCACCGCTCGCGCATACGCTCGATCCGCCGGTGCGCGTCCTCCAGACCGTCCACGGCCAGCATGTTCCACTGCCGGATCGACGGATCCTGGCCGGCAGCCACCAGAACCCCGGCGTCGGCCGGAGCCCATGGCCGCAACACCAGACCGCTGCACAGGCCGAGCACCGGTTGCTCCTGCCCGGACAGCCGACCACGGGGAACAACGGGAGGCGGAGGCGGTATGGCGATCATTGCGGCATCGTGCCACAGCTCTCGAGCCGCGAGCAGGCTATTTCTGCACCTCCCGAAGGCAGGCCCCGGGCCGCACCAGCTGCTCAACGCCCTCTCGGAACCGATCGGGCGCCAGGGCCGCCCCCGGCGACCGTTCCCGATCCTGCTCTCGGAAGGGGTCGTTTCCGAGAGCAAAGGCGATCTTGGCAGATAAGTTCGATTGTGTTCGTATGATCACTGACGCCCTGGTTCGGGGCACCGAGGAGCTGTTGATGCGTCACCCCGACACCACGTACGCCGCGCGGCTTGCCGCCTACGGGAGCGTGGCCACCCGCCTGTCCCTGCTGAGCGACAGGCGGCTCGGCGATGTCGTGGCATCCGCCTCGGCGGTTGGAGCCGGCATCGGCGGCAGGTCCGCGGAACTGGACATCGACGGGATACGGGTCTTCGTCAAGAGGCTGCCGCTGACGGACGTCGAGACCCGGCCGGACAACGTGCGGTCAACGGCGAACCTCTTCGGTCTGCCGATGTTCTACCAGTACGGAGTGGGATCGGCCGGCTTCGGCGCTTGGCGGGAACTGGCCGTACACACCATGACCACCAACTGGGTCCTGGGCAGGGAGTACGCGGGTTTTCCGCTGATGTATCACTGGCGTGTGCTGCCCGACTCCCCTCCCGAGGGCTTCGTGGACGAGTTCGGCGGGGTCGACGGAGCAGTCGCGCACTGGGACGGCTCACCGGCCGTGCGCGAGCGGTTGGAGGCCATCGGCCGGTCCTCCTACAGCCTGGTGCTCTTCCTGGAGCATGTACCGCAGACACTCGGCACGTGGCTGCACGAGCGTCGGGAGACTACCGTGCCCGGCACCGCGTTCTCGTATTCGTGGGTCGAAGACGGCTTGGCGCAGGGTACGGCGTTCATGAGCTCTCGCGGACTCGTGCACTTCGATGCCCATTTCCACAACCTCCTGACCGACGGCCGGCTGATCTACTTCGCGGACTTCGGGCTGGCCCTGAGTTCGGGTTTCGAGCTCTCAGCGGCCGAGGAGCAGTTCCTCTCGGACCATCTCACCTACGACCGCCACTACACCGCGAGCCATCTCATCCGCCATCACCTCGTCGACGGCCTCCGGGGCGGCATGGATGCAGGCGCGTTCCTGCGAGAGTGGGTCGAAGGGCGAAGGCCCGATGGCGTTCCGCCTGAGATCGCGGCAGTCATCGAACGTCATGCCCGGGGCGCCGTTGTCCTGGACGGGTTCCACCGCCAGCTGCTGTCGGAGAGCAAGCGGACGCCGTTTCCGGTCACCGAACTCAACCGTGCCGCTGGAGCCTGAGGGAATGGCCGGTCATGCCCCTTCGTCCTGTGGACGAGCTTGACGAAGTCGACATCGAGGCGCGGCCCGCACACCTTGGGTACCAGTGTGGAGGTCGAGGCGCCGTTCCCGGCGGATGGCGAGGCGCTTGAACCGGTGGAGCAGGGCGAAGGTCTGCTCCACCACGTGGCGGAGCTTTCCCAGGCCTTTGATGTCGGGCCGGCCCTTGCGGGAGATGACCGGCAGGATCCCGCGTTCGTGCAGTGCGCGGCGGTTGGGGTTGCTGTCGTAGCCCTTGTCGCCCAGGAGGGCGTCGGGGCGCTTGCGGGGGTGTCCGACGCGGCCGGCCACGGGTGGGATGCCGTCGACCAGGGCGAGGGTCTGGGTGACGTCGTTGACGTTGGCCGCGGTGGTGATCACGTGGAGCGGGACACCGCCGCCGTCGCAGACCAGGTGGTGCTTGCTGCCCCTCTTGCGGCGGCCGACCGGCGACGGGCCCGTCGCCGGGCCCCCTTTTTCGCGCGTACGTGGGAGGCGTCCACGCACGCGCGGGACCAGTCCGGCTCGCCGGCCGCGTTCAGCTCTGCGAGCAGTGTCCGGTGAAGCCGGTCGAACACCCCGGCCTGCTGCCACCGCTCCAGGCGCTGCCAGCAGGTCTGCCCGGAGCCGAAGCCCAGCTCCAGGGGCAGTTGCTGCCACGGGATCCCGGTGTACAGAACGAAGAGGATGCCCTGCAGGCACAGCCGGTCCGACACCGGCCTCGGGCCGGGAGACCGCTCGGGCCTGGCCGGCAGAACCGGCTCGATCACCGCCCACAACTCGTCATCCACGGCCCACGGCTTGGTACTCACACCATCACGAACAGCTCAATCGTCGTACCGGTCACGGTCGACCTGCACCAACTCACAAGATCGTGTTACGAGCTCTACGTGTCCTGCGACGAATCGAGCAGCCAACGAGGGGCATTGACGTCGGTGCGGCTTGGTGTGGGACAGGCCTCGGCGATCACCGCCCATGCCGCGACACCTACGAGCGGCATCCTTGCGACACCCCGCCGCCTCTGGACGACTCCCAGTTCACCGGAGCGTTCCAGTGGCTGGGCGACCTGGACGAGGTCATCCCCAGGCAATTCGAGCGGCTCCAGGAGCTGGACGACATCGCCTCCCGGAGGACCACGATCTTCTGGTGCGCCCCCTCCTTCGAGCACTTCGCCTACCGGTTCTGGCTTGAGAACCGTCTCTGGCGTGCCATCCACGGCAACAGCGCAGAGCCACTCGACACCGCGATGCAGGAATATCTTGATCATTACAAGGCCCCGTCGCCTCACGGAGCCTGACGGCAGCACGGGTCCGCCGACGTTTCGAACCATTCACGACGCCGGCCAGCGCATTCACTCTCGGCATCACTGCTGGTCAATCAGGTAGCGCTTCCGGGTTGCGTCCCATGCGGCAGTGGAACTACGGCCGCCGGGCGGCACGGTCGTCTGCGTCGTGCTGTGCCAGGGCCCGGGCCGCCGGCCGGAGGGCCTCGCGGCACGGCTGCGCGTACTCGCCCAGGCCGCCCACGGCGGCGTGCAGGTCGGCCAGCGCATCAGCGACGATCTCCTGCGCCACGGTGTCCAGCGGAACACCGGGTCCGAGCTTGCTGACCGCGGCGGCCGCTCGTGCGGGGGCGAGCAGCGCGACCGCCTCCGCCAGGAGCCAGGCGGGCAGCCCGGCTGCACCGCGGGGCGGCGGTGCATAGGGCCGGGAACCGTCGTACCGGGAGTCCTCCGCGAAGCGGTCGATCTTCGCTTTGGCCTGCGGGCGCGCCTCGCCGTGCCACTCGTCCGCGACCGAGACCACGATCCCCTCCGCGCGGTTGCCGGGAATCGGCGGCAGGCCCAGCAGTGCCGGAACCAGTGTGTCGCCGCCGGGGGCGATGGCCTGGACGTGGTGCAGCGGCCCGACGGCGAGCAGCGGAACGCAGAGCAGACCGGCGCGCGCTGCGGCGTCGCGCATCGGTTCCTGGGCGGTCCAGACCCGGCCTCCGGCGGTGTCCACCGCCGTGTCGAAGATCAGCAGTTCCAGGCCGGGCGCGTACCAGACGCCGGTCTGCACGGGCTGGAAGCCGGGCGGCACGGGCACGTCAGGATGCGGGTAACGGCCACCGGCCAGCTCCCCGAACGCTGTCACCTCGGCGTCGGGGCCGTAGTGCTCACGCAGCAGCGCGGCGTACCGCCGGACCCCGACACTGAGCTGCGGCCAGATCCGGGAGAGGCCGAAGAAGCCGTCCAACTCGGCGCTGCCCAATCGGCGCTTGCGGTTGGCGGCCAGCACGGTCCCGTCGGGCCGGCAGTTCACGGCGATGTGGGCGCCGTGCACCTTCTCGGTGACCGCCCAGGCTTGGGCGCGGTAGGAGGAGAGGCCGTGACGCTCGGGGATCTTCGGGTACGGGCGGTACGGGTCCATCCCAGCATCGTGCCCGAACGCGCGACAGCGCGGTAGCGGATAGCCGCTGACGCACCACCAGACCCCTGCTCGCACGGGTGTTCGGCCCGAAGGATCCCCTGCCGGCCGACCTGGCGGGCCGACCAGCCGTCGCGGATCAGCAGGTCCCGCAGCGTGAACTCGAACTCCCGGTCCGACAGTGAGCCGATCTCGGCCGGAGTCAGCCGCAGACGGGCCAGCCGGTCGGCGCGGACACGGCCAGCCGCTTGCCGGCGGACCCCAAGTACGACCACGGCCACGACCCCGCACACGGCCAGCGCGGCCAGGATCGGCCAGCCGCTGAGCACGGCGCGAAAGACCGCGACGGCGGCCTGTACGCAGCCATGCCACCAGGGCGACGGCGACCGCGACGGCCGCGGCCTGCTCGGCAGTGCCGCGCGGCCTTCTCATCCGGAACCGGCGCCTGGCCATCAGTGCGCCGCAGGGACCGAGACGGACGGAGAAGGCGTCGTCGGCGAGGTGGTGCTCGCATCGGCGAAGCCGACGAAGTGCCCCCACAGCCAGACCACCGCGATGGCGCCGGCGATCACCCAGCCGCACCACGCGTTCGGCGTCCTCGGGTGCGAGCGTACACAGCCCCGCCAAGCGGTCGGCGGCTGCGGCCACTGCCCGCTCGACGCCCACCGCCCCCAGCACGTCGGCAAGAGCGCACGGGCCCTCGGTCAGCGGCGTGCCCGCCTCCACATGAGTGCCCGACGGGACGCACGGCACCCCCTGCCCTCGAGGAGGCCGAACAGCCACCCCTCGTGCTGCCCACGCGTGCAGAAGGTGCCACCGCCGGAGGTGAGGCGCCCTCCGTCCGACGGCTCGAAGTGCGCCGGGGTCGGCCCCTGAGTGAGTTCGACGCCCGTCTCGGTGTGGTGGACGTAGCCGGCCTCGGGGGCGAGCCAGGCCGGGCACGCAGGCGGCCGGGCGAGCAGGAGGTCGGCGACGCTCCCGGCGTCCCCGGCCGCTGCCAGGGCCCGCACGATCCGTTGGGCGTCCGGCGCCGAGACGCCGGTGCCGGCCAGGACGCGCTCGAGGTCGGGCAGGAAGTCAAAGCCGTGGGCATCCACGGGCGGCATCATAGGAAGCCGCTCTGACATGTCGTCGGCTCAATCGCTGAAGGCGCACGCCCCGCCAAATGGAACGCTCGGGACGAAGCAGGTCCTCCCGGAGGACCTGGTGCACGTCCGGCCGCGCATGTACCGTTCCCGCGCCGGCTGCACCGTAGACCGTCCAGGGACCAGGCGCAGCCGGCGCGGTCAGGCCCCTCTGCGGCTCAGAGGTTCTGGCTGTACAGGACAGAGGGGTTCCATCTTCCTGTGCAGTTATTGCCAGAAGTCGAACTCAGCGGTGACGGGCGCGTGGTCGCTCCAGCGTTCGGCGTGGGTGGCGGCGCGTTCGACGTAGGCCTCGACGGCCCTGTCGGCAAGGGATTTTATAGAAACAATTAGGTCTGCTCTCCAGCGTCGTGATCTTCTGCCATCGCTACATAGATGGGGGTGCCAATGATCACCGAATGGATGACGGGTTCGTATCCAACTGTTCCTTGGACAATGGCCATGGCAAGGAACTCCAGGTGCTGAGCCGGTCCGCCGAGAGGGATTTCCATCGCTTCATGGAGCAGCCTCTCGTCATTTCTTCGACCTACGCCGAACTTCGGGTCAGGAGCGAGATTTTCCCTGATTACTGCCATAATGTTGGGCATGGCCGATCCGGCAACCAGGTCCCTGTTTTCTTTGGCAGGCCTTTCCCCTAGGACATGTCGCCTGGAGCCTGCAAGGATCACGGAATGGGATTCGCTATCGCCCCGGAAAAACACCGTGTCCCGTTTTGAGTCGTCGTCGGGGCCTTGGTGTGGATTGAGCCAGCCCCACTGCATGGGAATTGACCCCCGGAAATAACCAGTTCCTGGCGTACTGCAGGTGCCCACATGGTGGTTCTTGTCGATGTAGTGCTCCACAAGCGCCAATTTGGCCATGCGCGTGGCCTGCGGAGGACTTTTCTGACCCAGCGTGACACTTGCAAGCTTGAGGTCGATCTTGGCTTCGGCACTGATTCGTCGACGCAGGTTCGGATCGATCTGCTCGAAGAGATTGTCCAGCTTGGTGTCAGAAACGTAGATAAAGTTTCGCAGCGGCTTTCTCTTGCGGTGAAAAACTCGCAAAGCCGGTCCTCCAGCCTGTGTCATGCCAAGCCATGCTGTACCGATGAAATGGTGTCGATGATTGCTTGTGGCCCTACCTGCCTTGATCCGAGGTCAGCCGGATTCCCGGGTGCGGCACCAAGCGTCGCCATCTGGAGCGTAACGGAGACTCGCGCCGAGGGCGCTCACCGCAGACCCCGTGCGCCTGGAGTCGTGGTGTGCGTAGGAAGGCGAAGGAGAGTCTGCGCCCGCCAAGGCTTGACCACCGCCGGCGTGCCTCCGCGCGGCTGCTGCGGCTGGCATGGCGTGAGCGGTTCACCTGTTCAGTCGGCGTGCCGGGCGGCGCACCCACCAGGTCCCGCCGCGGGCCGTAATGTCGCGCATGGCCGGCGCGCCCCTCGGACGCGCCGATTCAGCCGAAGCGGAGATCCGCTCCTGACGCGTCCGGGACGACCCCGACAGCGGGCGGATCCCAGCGCGCCGCACACAACGTCAGGGCCTGAGCTCCTTCCCGATGGGTGCACCGAAAGCGAAGAACGCCCCTGCGAGCGGTTCCCGAACCCCAGACGGTCGGTGAGCGTGCGTCCCCCTTCGGAGGCGCGGAAGCAGGTGAGGGTGGAGCTGCCGGCGTTGGAGACGTAGAGCAGGTCGCCGATCCGGGTAACCCGGCGGTTCGCGCTTCGGCCGGTGGAGGCGAAGGCCGGCTGGGCGGCGGTGCCGTCGTGGTGGACGCGGAACGTGGGGCTGCAGCCGGACGCCATGCCGCGGCCCGTTCGGCGGCGTAGGGTCGTGGTGTGAGCGGTGGCGATGCCGGTCCGCGGTTGCGGCTGGCCGAGCTGGTCGCCGCGCTGTCGTTGGGCGTCGACCTCGGCTTCGGCCAGCCGATGGAGCACGTGCTGCGACAGTGCCTGATCGCCCTACGCCTGGCCGAGCGGATCGGCCTGGACGACGAGGAGCGGGTCGCCGTCTACTACACGGCACTGTTGGTGAACGTGGGTTGCCACTCGGATGCCCACGAGCAGGCGAAGTGGTTCGGCGACGACATCGCGTTGAAGGCCGGCAAGTACCGGTACGAGCAGCGCAGCCTGGCCGGTGCCGTTGCGGCGGTGCGGCTGATCGGGTCGGGCAACCCGCCGCTGCACCGGTTCCGGGTCGGGCTGGAGTTCGCCTTGGGCGGCTTCCACGAGGTGGACCGGATGATCAGCGGCCACGCTGCCCTGGCCGCCTTGCTGGCCGGGCGGCTCGCACTGCCGGACTCCGTCCGGCGTGCGGTGGCCGCCTCCTACGAGCAGTGGGACGGACGCGGCTGGCCCGGGGAGCTCAAGGGCGAAGCCGTACCGATCGCGTCGCGCCTGGCGCAGCTGGCCGAGTTCATCGAGGTCGCGCACCGCCTGGGTGGCACCGCGGCCGCCACGGCGCTGGCCGAACGGCGCGCCGGGTCCCAGTTCGATCCCCGTCTCGCGGCCGTGCTCTGCCGGGACGCCGACACGGTGCTCGGGGAACTGGACGCGGTGCACACCTGGGAGGCGGTGATCGCCGCCGAACCGGCGCTGGGGGTGTGGCTGGGCGGGGAGCAGTTCGACCAGGCGCTGCTGGCCGTCGCCGACTTCGTCGACCTGAAGTCGCCCTACACCCTGGGACATGCGCGGGCCGTGGCCGACCTGGTCGACGCGGCCGCCACTGGACTGGGCCTCGCCGAGGACCAGCGGACCCAACTTCACCGGGCCGCCCTGCTCCACGGCCTGGGACGCCTGGGTGTGTCGAACGCGATCTGGGACAAGCCCGGGCCGCTCGGCACGGGCGAACGGGAACGGGTGCGCCTGCAGCCCTACCTGACGGAGCGCATGCTCTGCCAGTCGCCGACGCTGGCCCCGCTCGGGGCGATCGCCGTGCAACACCGGGAGCGGCTGGACGGCTCCGGCTACCCGCGCGGACTCACGGCGCCCGCCATCTCCCGGTGGGCCCGGATCCTCGGCACGGCGGACGCCTATCGGTCCATGATCGAGCCACGGCCGCACCGCGGCGCCCTGACCGCACCGCAGGCCGCCGCCGAGCTGCGCGCCGAGGCCGCGGCCGGCCGACTCGACGCGGAGGCCGTCACGGCGGTGCTCGCCGGAGCGGGCCATCGCGTCCCCCGTCGAACCACTGGACCCGCGGGTTTGACCGGGCGCGAGATCGACGTGCTGCGGCTGCTGGCCCGCGGCCTGTCCAACAAGGAGATCGCGAGCCGCCTGGTCATCTCCCCGAAGACCGCCCGCAACCACGTCGAGCACATCTACGCCAAGATCGACACCTCCAGCCGCGCCGGCGCCTGCCTCTTCGCGCTGGAGAACGGCCTGCTGCCGCAGACCGAGGCGGCCACCGCCTGAGGACGGCCCGAAAGATGAGGCAACCGCCCCACGCGGTGCCCGCCTTCAGGTCCGTAGCGTCGAAGGCGTACCGGGCGCGTGAGCCCGGTGGTGAGGAATCGAGGCGGCCATGAGCATCCACACGGCGTTCTTCGCACTGACCTACGACCGTGCCATGGGAGATCGGTGCCGGGACCGGCGCCAACCTCGAGCTGTACGGCCCCGACGTAGTCTCCCTGACCGCTACCGAGCCCGAAGCCACGATGCTCCGCCGACTCGAACGACACGTCCGGGAACGCGCACCGCACACCACCGTGCTCCGCGCCCCGGCCGAGGACCTCCCCTTCGAGGACGACAACTTCGACACGGTCGTCTCCACCTTGGTCCTGTGCGGCGTCGCCGACCAGCAGCGCGCCCTGCGCCAGATCGGCCGAGTACTGCGTCCTGGCGGACAGCTGCTCTTCCTCGAACACGTACGCTCCCGAGACCCGCAGCTCGCCCGCACCCAGGACCGCTTCAACTGGCTCAACCGCCTGGTGGTCTGCTGCGAGTGCAACCGCCCGACCCTCGATTCGATCGAGGCTGCCGGCTTCGAGGTCGAGTCCGTCGAGCACGGCGAACTGCCCAAGGCACCTCCGTTCGTCCGCCCACTGATCCTCGGCACCGCGCGGCGGCCGCAGAAGGTCAACGCCCCAAGCCCGCACCTGGACGGAACCACCAGGACCCGAACCCGTGAGGTGCCCTGACATTTCGGTCGCACTGCCGGTAACAGCCGTGGTCGCCGCTCTGGGTGGGCAGCACGACGACCACGGAAGCTGAAACCAGATAGCCGAACTTCTCTCAGGGTTACTGGAGTTGGTCGAGGTCGAAGGCGGCGGTCACCGGTGCGTGGTCGCTCCAGCGCTCGGCGTGGGTGGCGGCGCGCTCGACGCGGGCGGAGATGCAGGTGTCCGCGAGTTTCTGACTGGCCATCAGGCAGTCGATCCGCCAGCGGAACGACGCCTTTTCTAAAAGGTCCACCCGTTCGAGTGCAGCCTGTTCGGGGGTGCCTGCTGGCCTGGGCGGTGGGGGGATGCGCATGGGCGGGCCGTTGACCGACAGCGCCGTCTCGGGGGTGAGGACTGTGCCGTACGGGGGCTCCGGGCGGTCCGCCGGGCGGTGGCGGATCCGGAACGGCGCCATGAACATCGACGGGTGCCGGATCGGCCACGTGACCTCGCAGCCGGGGTGGAAGGTGTCGGCGAGGCAGAAGTCCAGCGCCGCCCGGTCGAGGGCGGCCGGCTGCTCGGCGACCGGCAGTTCGCCCAGCTCGCGGACCGGCGTGACGGTGCCCCAGTCGTCGACGAAGTTGCCGTCCGCCCAGTACTGGAACATCCGGTACTGGGTCGGCGACAGTGCCAGATGCTGCAGCGGCGTGCGCGGCGGGATGGCCATCCCGTCCCCGTACAGCCAGGACCAGGGCACCGGGGACTCGCCGTCGCGGTCGTACGCGCGCAGGGCGTCGAAGACCTGGTGGCGCAGCGCCCGGCGGCCCGGGTCGGTGCTGCTGAGGTGGGCCATGGTGTCCGGGTTGACGAAAGGGGCGAGGCCCTGGTGGCCGTAGAAGCCGGCGAAGCCGTGGTTGACCCACTGGTGGTCGCGCAGGCGCTCCAGCAGCGGTGCGATGTGGCGGGTGAAGGAGACCTTCTCCGGGAACGGCAGGGCGCCGGTGGAGACGAACACGTCGTACAGCAGGTCGCACAGGGTGCGGATGCCCTTGACGGGGGCGCGTAGTTCGGCGGCGCGACCACCACTCAGGCCGGGTCCACCGGGAGCTCGCGGCCGCCGACCGAGACCGTGGCGGTGACCGGTCCGTCGCCGGTGTCGTCGTGCCAGCCCTCGTTGTTGGCGAAGGTGATGACCGGCTGCCCGTCGTAGGAGGCGGATGCGCCGAAGCCGCCGAGCACCAGCAGCCGGCCCTCCTCGTCGGTGCGCAGCTCGCCGAGGTACACCTCCTTGCCCATGAAGGTGCCGTCGGCGAAGTGGTACGCGGGGCCCGAGGCAGTACTCCTCCGGCGAGTTCCCCACCGGGGCGACCCCGATGGCGGGGCGGATGACGGCGCGGACGACTTCGTCGAGCATGGGCGGTGCTTCCAACGTCTGCGAACGTTCAGGGAGAAGGGCTGTTCGTAGGCGGAAGGTTGGGTGCGGCGGTACGGGGTCGAACGGAGTGACACGGAGTGAGACTCGAACGAGTGAAGGGAGTTGTCGTGCGGGGGCGGGCGAACAATAGATGTTCACAGGATTGACGGTCTCCTGACAGGTCTGCTTTCCTCGGAGTACGGCGCGGCTCCCTACTCGGGGCCAAGGTCACCACTTTTACCCCACAAGGCAGTTGGTGAGGTCAGGTGCAACGACTCGCACCACCGACCGGGCCTTCGGCGCTTCTTCACCGCTCTCGTTCCACCTGCTCGACCGCTCCGCCTACCCGAGCGGCGCGGCCCCATCGAGAGAGGAACTCCCCCACCATGGGTCACTCCATGCTCCGTCGTACCTCCCGTGCCACGCTCACTGGTGCCGCCGCCCTCGCCCTGGCGGCCGGTACGGCGCTGGCCATCGTGCCCCAGGCCTCGGCGCTGGTCCCCGCGAGCGCCGGCTCGACCACGTCCACCGTGCGGCACGGCGTCATGACGACGGTCCAGCAGGCCGCCCAGAACCGCGCCCACCAGGCGGCGACCAGCGCGAACACCCTCAGCTACGGCGGTGGCACCGGCGGCGTCGGCGTCAACGACGGGCACTCCAAGGTGTACCTGGTCTTCTACGGCAACCAGTGGGGCACCAAGAGCACCGACAGCCACGGCAACGCCACCTTCTCGAAGGACCCCTCGCACGTCGCCTCGCCCACCCAGCAGATGTTCAAGGGCATAGGCACCGGCGGTGAGAAGTGGTCCGCCGACCTGACCCAGTGGTGCGACGGTGCCGTGGCGGCGGGTGCGACCAGCTGTCCGTCCAACGGCAGCTTCGTGCCCTACCAGACCGGCGGCGTGCTCTCCGGCGTCTGGTACGACAACTCGGCGGCCTCGCCGAGCTCCGCGACCGGCCACCAGCTCGGGCAGGAGGCGGTCAAGGCGGCCGCGCACTTCGGCAACACCACCGCCGCCTCCAACCGGCACACGTACTACGTCATCCTCTCCCCGCACGGCGCCAACCCGGACGGCTACTTCAACAACTACTGCGCCTGGCACGACTACACGGGCGACAGCACGCTGACCGGCGGCGCGGTGACCTCCCCCTACGGCCCGCTGGCCTTCAGCAACCAGCCCTACAACACCGACATGGGCGCCAGTTGTGGCGTCGGATTCGCCAACTCGCCCGGAACGCTGGACGGTTGGACGATGACCCTGGGCCACGAGTGGCACGAGATGATGTCGGACCAGTTCCCGGCGGGCGGCTGGACCAACGCAAGCTCGGGCGAGGAGAACTCGGACGAGTGCGCCTGGATAGCCAAGGGCCAGCCGGGCGGTGCGGCGAACGTGACCATGGGCACCGCCGGCACCTTCACCGAGCAGGCCAGCTGGTCGAACGACACCAACTCCTGCGCGATCACCCACGCGATCCTGCACTGACCTGACGCACGAGCCCCGCCGACGACAGCCGTCGGCGGGACTCGTGCGCGCCGAGGGTGGGATGCATCCCGCGGATGCCGGTTGTCGATGCCGGGCCAACCGGAGTGACACGGGGTGTGATCCGAAGGAGTGGGGAGTCGGACTCCTGACGGGCCGTCTCCTGGCCGGCGAGGACGCGCAGGCAGTACCTGGCCGGCACCTGGACCGCCGGAACCGGTCCCGTGGGGTGCCGCCGGCCGGGGCCGAGGCGCCACTTGGCCAGGGGAGTCGCGGTCACCATTCGCGATCGAGGTCATGCCGAACTGGTCGCCCGGGCGCTTTCGGGGCGGCGGACGTACGACGCCACCGCCCGCATCACGTCGACCTCGGTGCCCGCCCGCCACTGCGCCGGCAGTCGCCGGGCGTCCAGGCTCATCGGTTCCGTGTGAGGTCGGTCGAGTAGCGCTGCTACGGCTGGGGGCGGGTTGTGCAGCGGGTGCCTCACGCCGCTACACGGACTCGGCTCTTGCGTACACGTCGGCGAATTCCCGAATTCACAGCTACAACGCCGCAGGTCAGGTAGGGCGCCAGAGCGTTCCGCCGATCTGGCTGGGGAACAACTCCTCGGTCATGAAGAAGGCGATCGAGAGGCTGTCCGCCTGCTCGTCGATCCTCAACGAGGCCGGGCAGTAGGCCCATTACGGCTGGGTGGGCGGCTGCCTGATTACCGGCAACGAGGACGGCGCGAAGCGCTGCGCGATGAACGTGCTCTACAGCCTGCAGCACCTGGGCTACGTGATCCCGCCGCAGGCCGACGCGGGCTGGGTGGGGGAAGCCGAGCCGGGCCTGTCCTACCTGGACCCCGGGTCGGGAGGTACGCCTGAACGAGGCCCACGCCCGGCAGGTCCCGGCTGCCTATCAGCGGCACGGCAACGAGCACCGACCCCATCGCGTCCGCGACCAGCTACCACCCGACGCCCACGAGCAGACCACCACCGCACACGACCTCGAAGGCCACAGACTCCTGCGCACCCGCGTTCTCGGCGGCGTCATCAACGAGTACCGATATGCAGCCTGACCAGCAGCGACGACTTTCCGAGCCCCACAGGATTCGGGCTGAACGGGGCCGATAGACCCTCATTGCTGCCGGACATCAGGTGCCACTCACCGGCCGTGGCCGCGTCCAACCGACTCCGGCACCCCGCCGCCCCTGGTAGCTGGCCGCGATTGCCAGGCGCGCCTGCTCGGCTCCATCAGTCGTCAGGCGTACCGGCCCGTCAGATGCAGTGTCAGATGACCTCCCTAGCATGTGTGTCGTGACGGAGATCGACTCGACAACAGTGGCCATCGCGGCAGCCGACCGGCTCTTCGACGAGTACGGGGAGGAAGCCGGCCTAGCCGTTCCCGAGCCGGCGGATCGCGCTGCGGCCAGAGCAGCAGTGACTCGCCTCGGGGAGCGGTTCGCGGCGTTGCGCGGAGCCGTTCGGCATGTGTTGGCCCGGTCGAGTGACCAAGCTGCTCATCTCTCGGACGATGACCTGCAGGGTTTGTCGGAGGTAGTCCAGAACGCAGAGGACCTCGGCGCGAGCGAGGTGCGGATCCTCTTGCAGCAGGGCGAACTGCTGCTGGCTCACAACGGTGCTCCGGTGCGGCTGCCCGATGTCCTCGCGCTCGCGATGCCTTGGCTCACAACCAAGGAGGAGGATGCGGAGAGCACCGGCCGGTTCGGGATCGGTCTGATGACCCTTCGGGCGATCTCGCCGCTGCTGGAGATCCACAGCGGCCACTACGACGTCCGGTTCGGCAACTCGACGGTCACTGCAGTGGCGGGGCTGAGGACACCGTCCGGTTTCGTCGGACCGGAGTGGACGGTCCTCCGAGTGCCGTTCGAGGACGGTTCACTGACGGTCGGTGACATCAGCCGCTGGCTCTCCGGCTGGACCGACAGCGCGCTCCTGTTCCTGCGGCACGTCACGCGGATCGTCCTCCTGGGCGGGGACCTCCGTCCGTTGCGAGAGCTCCGTCTGGAGCGTGGTCGGGAGAAGGCCGAGCATCTCCTGCTGGGCGGCGCCATGCGACAGGTCCGCCTTCGGGAAGTGGAGTCGGCCGACGGAACACGATGGCTGCACTGCACGGCCGTCGTGTCGGCCCCGGAGGGCGTCCGCCGAGCCGGCAAGGCCACGGCGGACACGGTCGCGGTCTCGCTCGCGATTCCGCGCGGCGGTCCCGCGCCGGGCCAGGTGCACGTCCGTCTTCCCGTCACGGCCACGGCGCTCCCGTTCCGTATCGGAGCCTGTGTAACTGACTTGCTGTGGGCCCAGGCCGGCAGTCACTGACTTGATGTGATTGGCGAGGCAAAGGTTGAAGCGAGTGCCAGTGCCTTTGCCGAGGGGGTGCTCCGTAGGGGCAGGGATAACGGCGCGGACAGAGCCGCTCATGCTGGCCAGTGTGTCGTTGTCGCCCAGGTCGATGGCTTCCATCTTGCAAGCATCAATCACCTGGGTAGTGAAGTTCCGGGCGTACGGCTCCCAACCATCGCCGGTGCGGCGGTGCCCGACCGGCAGACGGAGTACGGTCTCCTTGCCGCGCGCGACGAATGCAGTACGCGTGCTGGCCCAGTGGGTGGCGAGGCGGCTGAACGTCGGCAGGACGTGGATGTCGATCTTGGGTTCACCGGGCAAGGCCTGTGCCCGCGCCGTCTCCTACTCGGCGTCCGTGATCGAGCCGGCGCCCCGCACTTCGTCCAGCTCGGCAAGCAGCGCTGCCCGCTCCCGCGGACACGCCACCGGATCCACCGGCGCGGCCGCTTGCGCCACCACGACCGCTGCGGCGGCCGCCTGGACCACGATGGGTGGGGAGATCACCGGAGCATCTTTGGCCAACCTCAGAGCACCAGGTGAGGAGATTCAGAGAGCCCTATCAATGAGCGGGAGACCGCCGAGGTCCTCGGCCTCACTCGGCAGAAGACGCAGCTTGTAGGCCCCTCCGTGGCCACCCGGGTCGGGTGGGCAGGCACGGCGCAGCAGTGTGATCAGCACGCTGACCAGCCGCTGGTGGCGCGGGTCATTACCGCGGTCGCGAGGCGTCCGGCGTCGGCAGCCCGCACACCCCGCCCCGGTACATCTGGCCGCCGGCGCTGGTGATGCAGGCGCTGACCAGCCGGGACGCCGACGAACGGCTCCGGCTGGCCCGCCTGCTGGCCCACACCGACGCCGGCACGGGATCGATCCACGAGAGCTTCCACTCCGACGACCAGCACACCTGCACCCGGGCCTGGTTCGGCTGGGGCAAAGCCCTCTTCAGCGAAGTGGTCCTGGAGTTGACCGGCTGCCGGGCCTCCGGCCTCCACCCGGCGCGCCGGACGGGGACCGGCACCGACGGGGCCGCCCGGCGGGCCGCTCAGACCACTCGCTTCACCCAGGGCGACTTCTGGTAGCCGCTGTCCACGTGGAAGACCTGGGGCTGCCCGAGGTAGTTCTTGACGCGGATGTTCCAGCTGGCGCCGTTCAGGGCGATCGGTGGGGCGACGTAGGTGGCCGGCTTGCCGGCCGAGCGCCACCCGGCGCAGGCCGTCTGGCAGGCGGTGACCAGGTCCGCGAAGTACGCGGCCGCCTTGGCGGGCGTCGGGTCCGCCCCCAGGTCCTCGACCGTGTGCTTGAGGCAGAGCGGGTCGGTCTCCAGCGAGGCGGTGCTGAACCCGTTCGGCAGCCAGCACTGGCCGACGGCGGTCCAGCCGGTCGCCTGGACGCCGGGCGGCAGCGCGACGTCCTGGTAGGCGAGTTTGCCCAGGCGGCCGCAGGCCACGTCCCAGTCCACGGTGTCGTCGACGAGCACCTGGACGGCCATGGAGAGCAGTCCGGCCTCGGTCGGCTTCACCCGCTTGGTGAGCTGCTGCTGCACCACCTGGCGGCAGCACCGGTCGAGCAGCAGGGTGATCTGGGCCGGGGCCAGCGCGGCGAGGCAGAGCAGCCACGGCTTCTGGTAGGTGTTCAGCAGGGTCAGGCAGGCCTGCTGGGACCCCGCGGCCACCTGCCCCAGCGGGGCGAGCGCCTGGAGGAAGCCCGGATCCAGCTGGAGCACGCAGCTGCGGAGCGAGGACTGCGCGGTGGAGCAGGTGGTGGCTGCCGACGACCTGGCTGTGGCGATCAGCTGCTTCTGCTGCTCCAGCGTGTAGGTGCAGTTGGTGACCAGACCGGTGCCCACGTCCGTGATCACCTGATCGGGTGTGACCAGCAGCAGCACGTCGGCCGCGTTCTTGCGGCAGAGGACCAGAGGTCCGGTCAGCAGGGTCAGGAACGGCCCCAGGTTCAGCGTGCCGACCTGCTGAAGGGCGGCGTCGGCCGCCTGGACGGTGGTGGAGAGCAGCGCGGCGTCGGCGTCCAGCTCCTGGTGGATGTCCAGGATGAGCGGTTCGAGGACGGTCGGCCGCTGGGCGTAGGAGGCGATCTCCGCCTGGAGGTCCGCCAGTGCCTTGACGACGGCCCGGTAGAAGGGGGTGTTGTAGACGAACCCCTCGATGTAGGTGACGGTGCCCGGCGGCAGGGTCGGCGGGGTGTCACCCGGCCCGGTCACGTCGGCCATGGTGAGGCCGTGCCGGACCTTCTGGATCTCCATGAGCCCGGTGGCCACGGCCGCGTCCAGCCCGGCCGCTCCGGCCAGGGCCCTCAGGGCCGCGAGCACCGCCTGTCCCCGAGCCGTGATCAGGGCCTGGAGCACCAGCACCCACTGGGCGCGCCGCGGTCCGGCGGAGACGTGGGCCAGTGTGACCTCCAGCGCCTTCGCCGCCCTCGCCCTCGCGCACCACGACCCGATCTCGTTCGCCTTGGCCTTGAGGACGAATTCGACGGCCGCCTTGATCGCGGCGCTGGTGGCGGGCGCGCCGCCGTTCCCGGCCGGTGCCTGTACGGGCTTGAACGGCTGCTCGGTCATCGGGTCATCCCCTGTCTGCGGTCGTCCGCCCCTGCGTCGAAGACCACCCCAGTGTGGACCAACCCGACTGCACGCGTGGGCAGTTCCCAAAGCCGGGCGCATCGGGGGGGCGAGGATCTTCGACGAGGACCTCTTGGAGAGCCAGGATGTCGGGCGCCACCTCTTGAATGGCAGTGACGCGGGCCCCTCCAGCTATCGGTGTCGCGATCGCTGAGTTCGAGCTTGTAGGCGTTGAAGTTGGCGATGCGGACCAAGGTCGGCTCCCCACCGGGAAGGTATGACTGCGGTGTCGCAAGTGGTGGCGGCGTCAGTTCGGTTGGTGTGCAGGGACATCGGAGGCGAGGCGTTGGCCCGCGATGTCGGTGGTGTACTGGCGGGCCTGGAGGAGGTAGCAGGCTCGGTAGCCGCCGTCGGGGGCTGCCATCAGCTCGGCGTGGGCGCCCTGTTCGGCGAGCTGCGTGCTCGTCGGCGCTCTAGCGCAGCTGGTCGGTCGCTGATGCCGCCTCCACCGAGCTCTGGTGACGCCACGGTCTCTCAAAACCGGCTGAGAGGACCAGAGCTGACCTTCTGAGCTTCCGGCATGGGGTGGAATGAGGACAGCGGGGCGGTCACGCGGGCGTTCGAGGACTGGAAGCACACCGAGCAACTGGTCCCACCATCGGGTCGACGGGCTCTGGCCCCACAACTACGAGTGGATGCTCCACGCCGCCGCGATGAAGGACGCCGTCAGCGCCTTCGACATCTTCATGGAGATCTCGCTCAACGAGGTACTGACCTGCTTCTCCTACCCCCAGGAGAACGGTCGGAAGATCCAGCTTCGGCTGAAGAAGACCGGCAAGCAGGAGTCACCGGGCTGGGGAGTGATCCGCGACGCACATGCCGTGCTGGGGAACGACAGGTGCGGCCCCTTGGCCGCGCCGTCGCCCGAACGGTTCCTTGCCGTGATCGGCACCAGCCGTCTGGATCCCTACACAGTGCAGTGGCTGAACGAGTCGCAGCTCTACCTGGACGGAGACCGTGGCGAGCGCGTAGGCGAAGAGCTTCGCCGGCTTCTGGCGGATGGCAACGGGCCAGTGCCGGTATTGGGTACGTTGTCGAAGGAGCACTATTGGCGGTTGACCGCCCATTCGACTTCTTCAGACGCAGACCATCACGCCCAGGTGCGGGAACTGCTTGCCGGACGGTGTATCAGCGTCTCCGACCGATTCAGTGACGAGGAGCTACGGTGGGCCGCGGAGCCTTCCCAGGGTGACGGGCGGCTTGCCGAAGCTCTGCGGCACTCAGGAGGCCGGATCACCCAGTACCTGGCTGCAGGGCCGCTCCTGGTGGAGCGCTGGTCGGCCGGCTGCCCGACCGGGCGGCGTGCCTGCCGTCGCGAGGGGCCCGAACGAAGGAGCGGACATGTCCGTCGGCCGAGCGCCGGCCCGTACCCGCATGGAGTCCCTGGTCGGGATGTTCTCCCTCGTCCCGCAGGTCGTCGACGCCGTCTCGGTCCCGGTCATCGCCGCGGGACTCCTCGACCGCCTCAAACTCTGGGCCGGGCAGGCCGCGCCGCTCACCCGACCACGCACGGCACGGGACCACCTCGCCGCCCCCGTCGAGGAAGCCCGGCCCCGCACCTCACGGCACCCTGCCTCCCGCACGGCCACCTTCGCTCACCTCAAAGGACGGATCCATGTTGCCTTCGACGTCGGCCACCACGCCGACCACGACGCAAACTACCGCAGCCGACGAGTGGTTGGCGGACCCGACGTTTCTGGTGACCGCGGACCCGGAGCGGGTGATCGCGCTGCTCGACGTGGCGTCCAGCCCGGCCGCGCGGGTGGGGGCGGCGGTGTACCGGGTGTCGGCGGAGCTGCATCGCAGGGCCGGTGCGGGCGTGCGGCGGCAGTTGCTGGCGCTGGACGCAGCCCGTTACGGGGAGCGGGAGTTGTCCGCGCGGATCGCCGCGACAGCGGTGGAGGGCGAGCCTGCCGGGCAGTGGGGCGTCGAGTGGTCCAGCGGCTCCGAGCTCGACCCGCGGTACCGGCGGACCCGGGACGACTACCCGGATCGGACGACGGCGATGGCGACGCTGGTCGTGGACGGCCGCACCCTGGCTGTCACCGGCCACTCCAGCGGGAAGGTGACGGTACGGGATCCGGTGACCGGCCAGAAGGTCGGCCGGCAACCCATGACCGGCCACACCCACAAGGTGTCGGCGATGGCGACGACGTTGCTGGACGGCCGCCCAGTGGCGGTCACCGGCGGGGACGACGGAGCCGTCAGGGCGTGGGACCTCGCGACCGGTGAGCAGATCGGCGCGCCCCTCACCGGCTACCCCCGCACGGCGTCCGCGGTGGCGACCGCGATGCTGGGCGACCGGTCCGTGGTGGTCGCCGGCAACGATGACCGGACGGTCCGGGTGTGGGACCTGGCCACTGGCCGGCAGGTCGGCCGCCCCCTGGCCGACCCCACCAGTGAGGCATGGTCGTTGGCGACGGCCGTGGTCGACGGCCGCCCGGTCGCGGTCACCGGCGGGGACGACGGAGCCGTCAGGGTGTGGGACCTCGCGACCGGTGAGCAGATCGGCGCGCCCCTCACCGGCCATACCCGGGCGATCTGGGTGATGGTGACAACGGTGCTCGACGGTCGTCCGGTGGCCGTCACGGCCGGCACCGATCGGACCGTACGAGTATGGGACCTGACGGACGGTCGGCAGCTGGCCCAGTGGCCCGTTGGCAACGACGGCCCGGTGACCTCCCTGGCGACGTCCGTACTCGACGGCCGCCCCATGGTGATGGCCTGTAGCCTCGGGCTGGTACAGGTGTGGGACCTCGCAACCGGTGAGCACGTCGACCGGCACCGCACCGGCCCGGTGTCCGTAGTGGCGGCGGCGGTGCTGGACGGCTGCCCGGTGGCCCTCATCGACGACGGGGACTGGGCGGTTCAAGCCTGGGACCTGGCCACCGGTCAGCAGATCGGCGAGCCCCCCGCTGCTCCGGTGGCGGCCGTGTCGACGGCCGTACTGGACGGCCACCCGGTGGCCGTCACCGGCAGCAGCGATGGGACGGTACAGGTCTGGGGCCTGGCCACCGGTCAGCACCTCGGTAGGTTCCCGGTCGGATGCATGGGGGCGACGGCCGTCATCGGCGGCCGCCCCGTGGCTCTGACCAGCAGTGATGAAACGGTGCGGGTGTGCGACCTGGCCACCGGCGAGCAGGTCGGCGAACCCCTGACCGGCCACACCGGCGAGGTGTGCGCGGTGGCGACGGCGGTGGTCGACGGCCGCCCGATGGCTTTCACCGGCGGTGACGACGCCACCGTGCGGGTGTGGGACCTGACTACAGGACATCAGGTCGGCGAGCCCCTGGTCGGCCACGAGGAACCGGTGTCGGCGGTGGCGACGGTGGAGATCGACGGCCGCTGGCACGTGGTCACCGCCAGTTACGATCGGACGATGCGGGTGTGGGACCTGGCCGCCGGGAAGCAGGTCGGCGAATTCCTGCCCAGTTTCGACTTTCCGGTCCCGGCGGTGGCGACGATGACGGTGCACGGCCGCGCCCACGCCATCACCAGCAGCTGGGACGCAGTGCGGCTGTGGGACCTGACCACGGGACAGGAAGCCGACGAGCCCTTGATCGAACGCATCCCGGAGCCGGTGGTGGCGACGGCTGTGGTCGACGGCTGCCCGATGGCATTCCTCGGCCACGGCGACCGGACGGTGTGCGTGTGGGATCTGGCCGGCGGGAGGCAGATCGGCCCACCGCTGGTGTTCCCACTGTCGGTTCGCGCGCTGGCCGTGACGCCGAGTGGCCAGTTGGTCGTGGGCTTCGGTCACGAGGTCGCGACACTGGCCCGCCGCGAGGACCCGGCGCCGTTCCGTCCCCAGGCACGAGGGGAGGCGGCGGCACCGGTCCGGGCGTGACGGGAGGCGTCGCCCTCTGTTCGGCTGCCTCAGGGTGAGGGTGGTGCGGGGCCGGCTCCCGCCCGGGCCAGTTGGTACTGAACAGACCGGGTGGCCGCCGGGTCCCGTCCATTGGTGCGCCGGTAGGAGGAGGCCCTTGTGGCGGGCGAGAACGGCACCGCAGAGCGCGAGTTCGATGAGGCCAAGTGTTCGACGAGGACTTTCTGCAGGCGGTGTTCGACGTACCGCCAGTCGATAGTGTGTCCGACATGGTGACCTTGCTGGGCGACGATGAGCTGGACCGCTCGCCGGTGGTGGCGAATCGGGCGATGAACCGCGAACGGGCCCTGACCGGCGTCAACAGCTATGCGCGTGAACTCGGCCTCGACCCGGCTCAGTGGCTGCTCGACCGGCCCGAGCCCGGGTCGTGGCTGGACCTGTGCAGCGGTGCGGGACTGGCCTTGACGGCGGCGGCAGGCCGACTGCCGGCCGCCACGGTTCTCACCGGGGTCGACCTGGTGGGCCCACTTGGCCCGCGGCATGTTGCGCCCAACGTCCAGCTGATCGTGGCCTCGCTCGCTGACTGGGCACCCAAGCAACCGTATGACCTGATCACCTGTGTGCACGGGCTGCACTACCTCGGCGACAAGCTTGGCCTGCTCGGCCGAGCCGCCGGTTGGCTCAGCCCCGACGGGCTGTTCGCCGCCCAGCTCGACCCGGTCTCACTACGCCGTGCCGACGGTGGGAGTCTGGCGAAGCCGGCGCTCGCCGCACTGCGGGCGGCGGGGTTCGAGTATCAGCCACGGCGGCATCTGCTGACGCTGCGAGGTCGGCGGAGCGTCAGGCTCCCGTTCGACTATCTCGGCGCAGATACGACTGCCGGACCCAACTACACGGGTCAGCCCGCAGTGGCGTCCCACTACGGCTGATCCAACTCCGAACCGGCTCGCACCATCCACGCCGCGCAGGATCAGGTGCTGCGCCCAGTCGGACTGCGCGACCGCGTTCAGCACGGTGTTGAGTGCCGCGCGGCGCGCGGCCCGCCAGGCGCTTGGCGGGGAGGGCGCCAGGACACTTGCACGACATGCAGGAGATCGTTCCGCTGGTCACAGGTCCGCCAGGAACTGCGCCAGCGACGGCGCGACCTTCGGGCCACCGCGGTGGCCGATCTGCTGGAGCAGGATGCTGCCGGTGGCATTGTCGAGCACGAAGAACAGGTCGCCGTAGGTACAGGCGACCGGGAAGGTGATGTCGTCGCCGAACTCCGCCGCCCGGCGGCGCGCGTGTTCGGCCAGACCATGCACCGTTCGCTGGAGCTCGTCCTCGTTCCACACGGTGCAGAGCGACACCGTCTTCCCGGAATGCTCCAACCCGTCCACCTGGCCACACCAGAGGCTGCCGTAGAGGGCCGGCACATCCGGATGCAGTGTCGCGCCGATCCCGGTGAGTGCGCTCTCGACCTCGGTGAAGTCCGCGGCCTGCTCCATCGGGACGGGTTTCCACCGGATCATGCCCTCGGGGGTGGGCTCCCCCAGTTGGCACGGAGACTGCCAGTCGGGGTCGTATTCCACGACGTTCAGGCCGGCTCGGTCCAGGCCGGGCCAGAGGTCGTCGACAAGCAGGGCGCCGAGCCTGGTCCGCGCGTCGTTCCCAGTCAAGTGAACTCCTGTCAACGTGCCGTTCCTACGCTGAGAGCAGGAACCCCTGGGCAGCGTGCACGGCGGCTACCTGGCCACCCTGCTGGACTCCGCGCTGGGCTGCGCGGTGATGAGCCGTCTGCCGGCCGGCACCGGATACACCACCACCCAGCTCAACCTGCACCTGGTCCGCCCGGTCTTCGCGCACACCGGCCCGTTCACCCGATGTCGAAGACGGCTGTCACCGGCGCGTGGTCCGACCAGCGTCCGGCGTGGGAAGCGGCTCGCTCGACGTATGCCCTCACGCATTTGTTCGAAATGCCCGAGCTTGTCACGATTAGGTCGATCCGCCAGCCGCTGTCGTTGTCGAAGGCCCGGCCGCGGTAGGACCACCAGGAGTACGGGCCGTCCTGGTCCGGGTGGAGGGCGCGGACGACGTCGACGTAGCCGGCCTCGTCGAAGACCCGGGTGAGCCAGGCGCGCTCCTCGGGGAGGAAGCCCGCGGACTTCTGGTTGGCCTTCCAGTTCTTCAGGTCGGCCTCGCGGTGGGCGATGTTCCAGTCGCCGCACACCAGGACCTCGCGCCCGTCGGCGGCGGCGCGCCCGCGCAGTTCGGTGAGGTGCACCAGGAACTCCGCCATGAAGCGCTCCTTCTCGTCCTGGCGCTCGGTGCCGACCTCACCGGACGGGAGGTAGAGGCTGGCGACGGTCAGCCCCGGCAGATCGATTTCCGCATATCTGCCCGAATTGTCGAATTCATCCGACCCGAAACCGATCACCGTGCGTTCCGGCGCCTGCCGTGAGAGGACGGCCACCCCCGCCCGTCCCTTCGTGGCGGCCGGTGCCCAGACCGCGTGCCAGCCGGGCAGGTCGCGCAGCTCGGCGGGCAGCTGCTCCGGCTCGGAGCGCACCTCCTGCAGGCAGATCACGTCGGCCTCGGTGGCGGCCAGCCACTCGATGAAGCCCTTCTTGGCGGCGGCCCGGATCCCGTTCACATTGATACTCGTCACGACAGTCACCGGAGCAGGCTATCCGCCCCGGCGGCGCCGGTGCGAGCAGCCGCACCCTGCGCCCCGGCTCCGTCATTGGTCTTGACCATCTCCGCCGAGACCCCCTAGTGTCCCTTACTGCAAAGACCTTTAATAAAGAAGGACGGATAAAGCCCGCCCCTCCCACCTGCCGCAAGACCGGGCACGGGGCCGGCCCGCAGTCCTTCAGGGTGGAGGACACGGTGGGACAAGGACAACTCATGGCGGTACCGGTCCCGGCCACGCCGGCCTCCACGGTGCCGGAGCCGAAGTACTGGCACCTGCGTACGGTCCTGGTGCGCACCATCGACGGCGAGTTCTCCACCGGCCAGGTCCTCCCCAACGAGCGCGAGCTCGCCGCCCGCTTCGGCGTCGCCCGGGCCACCCTGCGTCAGGCGCTCGACCAGCTGGAGCTGGAGGGCCGGCTGGTCCGCCGCCGCGGCATCGGCACGCTGATCGCCGCCCCGCGGGTCGGCGTCCCGGTCGGTCGCGGCGACGAGGGCTGGCCCAGCGCGGGCCGCAGCCCCTCCTGGCGCAGCGTCGACTGCGTGAGCGCCCCCGCCTCCGCCCAGCTGGCCCAGTCGCTCGGCATCCCGGCCGGGGAGACGGTGCACACCGTCCGCCGACTGCGCCTGGTGCAGGGCCAGATCATGGCCGCGGAATCGCTGCACGTGCCCGACTCCGCGGTGCCGCACCTCCCGGCCGTCCCGCAGCTGATCGGCGGCGCGGGGGAGAGCGACCGGGCCCGCTCGGTGCTCCGCCAGCTGGAGCGCCTCGGCGTCGACGGCGAGTCCCGCTCGGTCGAACTCGGCGTCGCCGAAGCCGGCGAGGCCGCTCTGCTGGAGCGCCCGCCGGGCACCCCGGTCCTGGTGGTCACCACCCAGTACGCCGCCGCGGGCCGGCTCGTCGCGCTCGCCGTCTCCACCTACCGCTCCGACACCTGCAAGCTCACCTTCGGCGAGACCGGCCTGGTAGAGGTCACCCCCGTCGAGGCGGCGCGCACCGCCTGACCCTCCGGGGGTAACCAGGCCGTTCAGGACGAGGCTCCTCCAGGGGCGCGGGGAACTGCGCGATCAGGGCACCACGTGGTGCGTGGTTGCGCGCGCAGTTCCCCGCGCCCCTGTCGGGGTTGCCCGTGTGCGTAGGGTTCGGCTGCGCCCCTGCGGGGGTTGCCCGAGCGGGGGCGTTCAGCGTGCGGTCGCCCCCGGGGAGTCGACGGCGAAGAGCTGTTCCTCGACGTGGTCGAGTGCGACCCGCAGGGCGCCCATCGCGACGACCTCCTCGCCGAGTGCGGCGAGGACGACCTCGGGGGCCCGCAGGCAGTACAGCTCAAGCTGCTCCCGCAGGGGCTCCAGGACGCCGTCCAGCCCGGCGGCCCAGCCGCCGACCACCACCAGCTCGGGGTCGAGCGCCAGTACCAGCGCGGCCACGTCGTGCACCAGACGCCGCAGGAACCGGTCCATCGCCACCTGGGCGACCTCGTCGCCCTCGCGGGCGAGCCGGAGCACCCGGGCGACCGCCGCCTCGTCCAGCGGGTCGAGCGGCTTGCCGGTGGTGGAGAGCAGCCGCTCGGGGGTGGCCTCCTGGCCGAGCAGGTGCAGGGCGCCGATCTCGCCGGCCGCGCCGCCGAAGCCACGGTGCAGGCGGCCGTTGATCAGGGAGCCCGCTCCGGGGCTGAGGCCGGCCATCACGAAGACCACGTCGCCCTTGCCGACCGCCGCGCCCTGCCAGTGTTCGGCGATCGCGGCCAGGTTGGCGTCGTTCTCGATCACCACGGGGCAGCGGAACGAGCGGCGCAGCCGCGCGCCCAGGTCGAGTCCCGTCCAGCCGGGCATCGCGGTGCCGAGCCGTACGGTGCCCTCCCGGTCGACGATGCCGGGGGTGCCGACGGCGACCGACCAGAGGCTGTCCCGGGAGACCCCGGCCTTGCGCAGTACGTCGGCGACGGCCGTCCGGGCGCAGGCCAGCCGTCCTTCGGCGTCCCGGGTCTCCTCGACGGCCTTGGCGTCGCTGCCGAGGATGCGGCCCGCCAGGTCGGCGAGCGTCACCCGGATGTCGTGCACCCCGATCTCGACCCCGAGGATGTGCCCGGCCTCGGCGCGGAAGCGGAACCAGCGTGCGGGGCGCCCGCGCTGACGGCCGTTGTCCTGGACGTGCTCGACCTCGGCGACCAGCCCGGCTTCGATCAGCCCCTCGATCACCCCTTCGACGGTCGGCCGGGACAGCCCGGTGTCGCCGACCAGTTGAGTGAGGGTGAGCGACTGGCCGTCACGCAGCGCGCGCAGCGTGACCGCGGCGTTGATCCTCCGCAGCAGCGAGGAGTCCCCTCCGGTGAGCCGATCCGCCACAACGCTGCCCTTCCGCGTACGCGCGACAGCTTTGGCGCGCGGGTGCCGAGTGCGCGGCGACCTCCGATTGCCCCGCGAAATGGCCCACCAGACGTCGCGGCACGGGGGTACGGAGCCGGAGGGCGTGAGCCGGATCGTACTCGGCGGCATCCTGGGCCGCGAGCATTTCCGCAGCTCAAAACGGCTTCGGTATCGAAACGGTACGTACCCGGGTGTCGCCCCGTCACCGAGAGCGATGCCGGTCGCGGACGCCGCCCTCCCCGGTCGCCTCCGCCGCGGCGGCAGGAGTGGCGGGCGGGGCGGGGCCGCCCTCGACGGCCGGTCACCACTGGTCACCACGGCCGGACGGACTGGCTATGCTGCGAGCATGCCGAACGGGATTCGTACTCTTCATCCGGACTCAAGCGTAATGTCGGATAAGGCCTTTGTGCGGGACGAGACCCGCCTCTCTCCCGTTCCCTTCGTCCCCGAGGTCTCCCTGCAGATGGCCGAGGACGCCATCGCGCTCTGGGAGACGACGGAATCGGCCCGTGGGGAGGTCGGACTGCCGCCGCCGTTCTGGGCCTTCGCCTGGGCCGGCGGGGTGGCCGTCGCCCGGTACGTGCTCGACCACCCCGGCCTGGTGGCGGGACGGACCGTGCTCGACCTGGCGGCGGGGTCCGGACTGGTCGGCATCGCGGCCGCCCTGTGCGGTGCGGCCTCGGTACGGGCCGCCGAGATCGACGCCTACGCCGTGGCGGCCATCGGGCTCAACGCCGAGGCGAACGGTGTCCGGGTGGACGCGGCGGTGGAGGACCTGCTCGACGGCGACGGCGCCCCCGCCGAGCTGGTGCTGGCCGGTGACGTCTTCTACGAGCGGGCGATGGCCGAGCGGTTCCTGCCGTTCCTGGAGCGGGCGCAGGCCAGGGGAGCCCTGGTGATCGTCGGCGACCCGGGCCGCGCCTACCTCCCACGCGGACGGTTCACGGCCCTGGCCGTCTACGAGGTGCCGGTGATCGCCGACCTGGAGGACACCGCCTTGAAGAGCACCACCGTCTGGCAGCTCGCTCCGGTACCCCCGCAGGCCGGCTGACCGCCGACAGCCGCGCCCGTGCGGGCCGGTCCCGTCGAACCGGCCCGCACAGGCTGTCCGTTGATGATGTGTCAGGCGTTCGGCGGGGTGTTGAACGGGGCGGCCCAGCTCTGGTTGGTCTGGATCGCGTCCGGTGCCGCACCGCAGCCGTACAGGTCGACCGGCGTGCCGTTCGCCGTCGTGGCGCCGCCGTAGACGTCCAGGCACGAGCCGGTCCCGGCGAGCTTCAGGTTGCCGTCCCGGTTGTACGTCCAGGTCTGCCGGCCGGAGGCCGAGCCGCAGGCCGCGACCCCGACCCACCGGCCCTGCTGGCCGTTGATCGTGCCCTTGGTGGTGCCGCTCTGCGCGGTCAGGCAGAGGTTCTTCGTGCCGGACTGCAGCAGTTGGACCGAGCCGTCGGCGTTCATCTGCCACTGCTGGTTGGAGCCGCCGGTGCAGCGGGCCGCGTCCACCGGGTTGGCGGTCGCGGTGCCGGAGCGGTAGTTGTCCAGGCAGAGCGACTCCTTGCTCCAGTCGTCGCGGGAGACGGTGATCTGGCCGCGCGGCGTGGTGCCGCCGCACCCGCCCTGGGCGGAGATCCGGAGCATCGCGCTGTCGTGCGAACCGACGGTCAGGGCCACCGAACCGGCCGAGGTGCTGCTCCGGTGTGCCCACAGGTCGCGCACGTCGTACTGGCAGCCGGCCGTGTTGAAGCCGGCCTGGGCCAGGTCGAGCGTGTAGTTCGCCGTCGCGGCGCCCTTGTTGAGCACGACCACGGCGCGGCCGCCGTCCGCCAGCGGCTTGACCACGACGTCGAGGCCGCTGGTCGCGGCCGGTGTGCCGTTCGAGTTCGCGGCGCCGCCCGAGACGCGGTAGCCGCCCGCGCCGAGCGGGTCCTGGTCCACGGCGACGACCTCGGAGTTGCCGAGGATGCCGACCGAGGCGTTCAGGTGCGCCGCCTCGGCGGGGTGGGCGGCGATGTAGGCGGGCTCGAACTTGCGGGCGTCGGTGGAGACCACCAGCGGCGCGGCCAGCGCGGAGAAGAGCGACATCTGGCTGCGCTCCTCCGCGGTGGTCATCCCGTTGTCGCCGATCAGCAGCATGTCGGCGTCGTTCCAGTTGCCCGGGCCTTGGTAGCGGCTCGACTCGACCGAGTTGTCGAAGCTCTGGTAGGCGCCGATGTTGTAGCCGCCGGGGGCGATCGCCTGGTTCCAGGGGTCCTTGCCGTCGCCGTAGGTCCAGATGTCCGGGCCGATCCGCCACAGCTGGCCGAGCGGGCGCACCCAGTTCATCGAGGCGGACTTGTCCGGGCCGTTGCCGTAACCGGCCGGGGCGGAGATGTCGAACATCACGTTCGGCGTGGGAGTGCCGGCCTGGTTCGCGGCCGTGACGGCCGTGGCGAGGTCGGCCGACATCCGCGCGTCGAGCGTCCGGACCGGTTCCGCGTCGCCGCAGTTGTCGTACTTGAGCTCGTCGACTCCCCAACTCACCATGGAGTCGGCGTCGTTCTGCTCGTAGTACTCGCTGCCGTTGGGCAGGTTGGGCGCGGTCGGCGTGGCGGTGGAGCAGGTGTGGGTGCCGGAGGTCTCGTAGATGCCGAACCTGGCGCCCAGGCTGTGCAGGTAGTCGCCGTACCCGGTCAGCTCGTAGTCGAAGCCCGGCTGTCGGGTGGTGTCCCGGACGTCGGTGGCACCGCCCCAGTTGAGTGCGCCGTGCAGGTAGCCGGAGCTGTTGCGGTACATCCAGCAGTCGTCGACGGTGACGTCCTGGTAGCCCGCCTTGATCAGGCCGGTGTCGGAGAGCGCCTTGGCGTTGTCCTCCATGTACTGCTGGAACGAGTAGCCGAGCGGGTTGGAGCCGTCGAGCGGGGCCTGCGGCGTGCACTCGGCCCGGGCCCAGTCGTTGAAGCCCATCGGCGGCAGCGCGCCGATCGGCCCGTTGGGGCCGGCGGACGCGCTGTAGTTGGCCGCGGGGGCGGTCACGCCGTCGTTCGCGGTCGCGGGGGTTGCGCCTAGCGCGGCGCCGGAGACGAGCACGGTGGCCGTCGCGAGCAGCGAGGTGGCCCGCCGTGCCGAGAAGCGTCTGGTCACGGTGTGTGGGGATCCCTTCCACTTCTGACTGAAGTTGCTCTAATGACCGGTAGATCATGCAACTTCAATCACTTGCGGAGAGCTTCGATGCACGAGGTGGCCGCCGTCAAGATGTCGTCGCACCTCGGCTCCGGCTCGGCTTCCCGGCCGGGTTCGGCTGCAACGCCTCGAAACCGCGGCTGGCCTGCTGGATCTCGGAGGCGCAAGCCCCGTTGGCGTACATGCTCGATATTGAGCGAATAGCTCGGACTGTTTGCATCTTCACGCAAACGGCACAGCGCTGCCCTCGCCGGGTCCGCCTGGCAGCCGGCCCCTGGGCAGGGCGGTACGGCATCCCGTCGAGGCGCCGGACGTGCTCACGGCGCCCATGCGCGGAGGAGTCCGAGCACACGTGCTCGGACTCCTCCGGACGAACGAAACCCGACCCCGTCGGCCGGCGCGCCCTAACTCCCGTGGCGCGGAGTCGCCGGGCGGAGCGGCGGCACCTGGTACGCCGCCGTGAACGCCGAAGCGTCCCAGACGCCGCCCAACGCGGGTGCCAGGCTCGCGTCGGCGATCTCCCGGAAGGGTGCTCCGCCGACCGCCGCCGCGCCCTGCGGCAGGACACCGAGCAGCGGGGCGCCCGCGACGGCGGGCAGGTCGGCGAGGTTGCAGCGCGCGGCGAGGTCGGGCTCGCGCGGCCAGGAGCCGACCACGACACCGAGCAGCGGCAGGCCGCGGGCCCGCAGCGCCTCGGCGCTCAGGGCGGTGGTGTTGAGCGTGCCGAGACCGGCCTGGGCGACCAGCAGGACCTGGACGGGCAGCCCGAGCGCGATGGCCGCCCGCGCCATGTCGGCGAGGGTGCGCCCCTGGTCGTCGTAGCGGACGAGCAGCCCGCCGGCGCCCTCGACCAGCACCAGGCGGTGGTCCGAGGCGAGCTCGGCGACGGCCTCGGCGACCTGCTCGGGCCGGATCTGCGGCAGCCCGGACCGCCGGGCGGCGGTGTCGGGGGCCAGCGGTTCGGGGTAGCGGGCCAGCTCCCGGGTGGTCAGCGCACCCGCCGGCGCGCCCGCCAGCCGGACGACCTCGGCGGCGTCGCCGGGCTCCTCGGGGCCCACACCGGTCTGACCGGGCTTCAGGACGGCCACCGGGCCGCCGTCCCGCGCGGCGAGGGCGGCGACGGCGGCCGTCACGACGGTCTTGCCGACCTCGGTGCCGGTACCGGTGACGAACAGGACGCTCATCCGGCCACCGCCGCGGCGGTCACGGCCGCGCCGATCCGGGCGAGGTCCTCGTCGCCCGTCACGAACGGCGGCATGGTGTAGATCAGGTCGCGGAACGGCCGGAGCCAGACGCCCTCCCGGGCGGCGGCCTCGGTCGCGGCCCGTACGTCGACCGGGTGGTCCAGCTGGACGACCCCGATCGCGCCGAGCACCCGCACGTCCGCCACGCCGGGGACGGCGGCGGCGTCCGCGAGCCCGTCCCGCAGGCCGGTCGCGATCCGCTTCACCCCGGTCTGCCAGTCCTGCTCCAGCAGCAGGCCGATCGAGGCGTTGGCGACGGCCGCCGCCAACGGGTTGCCCATGAAGGTCGGGCCGTGGGCGAGCACCGGGACCTCGCCCCGGCTGATGCCGTCGGCGATCTCCGAGGTGCACAGGGTGGCCGCCATGGTGAGGTAGCCGCCGGTCAGCGCCTTGCCCAGGCACATCACGTCCGGTGAAACCCCGGCGTGGCCGGCGGCGAACAGCTCGCCCGTCCGGCCGAAGCCGGTGGCGATCTCGTCGAAGACCAGCAGCACGCCGTGCGTGTCGCACAGCTCGCGCAGCAGCCGCAGGTAGCCGGGGGAGTGGAAGCGCATCCCGCCCGCGCCCTGCACCACCGGTTCGACGATCACGGCGGCCAGCTCGTCGGCGTGCCGCTCGACCAGCTCGGCGAGCGAGGCCGCGTACGCCGGGTCCACCTCGGCGTCGAAACCCGCCGGGGGCTCACCCGCGAACAGCTGCCGCGGCAGCACCCCGCCCCAGAGCTGGTGCATCCCGCCCTCGGGGTCGCACACCGACATCGGGTGGAAGGTGTCCCCGTGGTAGCCGCCGCGCCAGGTGAGCAGGCGGCGCTTGGCCGGACGTCCGACGGACTGCCAGTACTGCAGGCACATCTTCATCGCGACCTCGACCGCCACCGAGCCGGAGTCGGCCAGGAAGACGTGCCGCAGCGGCTCCGGGGTGATCTCGACCAGCGTGGCCGCGAGCCGGACGGCGGGCTCGTGGGTGAGCCCGCCGAACATCACATGGCTCATCCGGCCCAGCTGGTCCCGGACGGCCTCGTCCAGTACCGGGTGCCGGTAGCCGTGGATCGCCGCCCACCAGGAGGACATGCCGTCGATCAGCTCGCGGTGCCCGGAGACCTCCGAGGCGAGCCGGAGCCGGACGCCGGACGCGGACTCCACCACGTACGGCGTCGCGGTGCCGGGCATCGGCCCGTACGGGTGCCAGACGTGCGCCCGGTCGAGGTCGAGCAGGGACTGCGGGTTCAGCTGCTGCACTTGGTGAGTCCTCAGGCGTTCGGGGCCAGCTCGGTACCGGCGCCACGCCGGCGCACCTTGACCAGCTCGCTGCGGACCTCCTCGGGCAGCTCGGCCTCGGCGGCCTCGGTGCCCTCGGCAGCGGCCTCGGCCACCGCGGCGGCCGGCTCGTGCGAGCCGCAGGGCCCGCACCCGCCCGCCGAGGCGGACTCGCCGTGACCGCCGCAGCCCGTGTCGGCGCCGGTGCCGCAGCCGCCGGCCGATCCGCAGCCGCCACCCGTGCCGCAGCCGCCGGCCGCCACCTCGGAGCGGTGCGCGGGCAGCGTCACCTGGCCCGCGCCCTCCACCTCGAACCCGGCGTCCGCGATCATGTCGAGGTCGGCCTGTCCGGCCTGGCCCTCGCTGGTCAGGTAGTCGCCCAGGAAGATCGAGTTGGCGATGTGCAGGCCCAGCGGCTGCATGCTCCGCAGGTGCACCTCACGGCCGCCGGCGATCCGGACCTCGACGTCCGGGCAGACGAACCGGACCATCGCCAGGATGCGCAGGCAGCGCTGCGGGGTGAGGTTCCACTCCTTGGCGAGCGGGGTGCCCTCGAACGGGATCAGGAAGTTGACCGGCACCGAGTCCGAGTCCAGCTCGCGCAGCGCGAAGACCACGTCGACCAGGTCCTCGTCGCTCTCGCCCATGCCCGCGATCAGGCCGGAGCAGGCGGAGAGGCCGGCGCCGTGCGCCTTGTTGACGGTGTCCACCCGGTCCGCGTAGGTGTGGGTGGAGGTGATGTCGCCGTAGGTGGCCTCGGAGGTGTTCAGGTTGTGGTTGTACGCGTCCGCGCCGGCCGCCTTCAGCCGCTCGGCCTGGTTGCCGGAGAGCAGGCCCAGACAGGCGCAGACCTCGACGGCCTCGTTGGCGTCCTTGATGGCGGCGATGGTGTCGGCGACCCGCTCGATGTCACGGTCCGTCGGGCCCCGGCCGCTGGCCACCAGGCAGACCCGCTTCGCGCCGCCGGCGAGCCCGGCGGCCGCCGCCTCGGCGGCCTGCTCGGGCTTCAGCCAGGTGTACTTGAGGATCCCGGCGGTGGAGCCGAGCCGCTGCGAACAGTACGAGCAGTCCTCCGGGCACAGCCCGCTCTTGAGGTTCACCAGGTAGTTGAGCTTGACCCGGCGGCCGAACCACTGTCGGCGCACCCGACCGGCGGCCGCGACCACGTCCAGCAACTCGTCATCGGTGGTGGCGAGTACGGCGAGCGCTTCCTCGCGGGTGGGGGTTTCCCGGCGCAGGCCCTTGGCGGTGAGGGTGTCGAGCAGATCCATGCTCCTGATCCTGCCTGGCAGGGCGGGAGAAGGGCTAGAGGGAACCCGCCAGAAGATCGGCGTGGCGGTGTGCGAGTTGTCACAGTCCGGACGCCGACCGTAGCGCGGGAGAGCGGGTCGGTCGGCTGGTCAGGGCATTGATCCACCGTTCGGATGATGTGCTTACAATCTGCGCCATGACCACGCAGGGGGAGCGCGACCCGCGCCCGGCAGGCCAGCAGAGCCATGTGCCGACCCGTATCCACCGGGCGCGAAGAAGCCCGCGCCGGGTGCTGCTCGGGTGCACCCTCGCGGTGGCCGCGGCAGGCGTCGGCTGGATCGTCGCAGGCTCGCAGGTGGACGCCGGCTCCGGCGGCTCGTCCACCGCGACCAACGTCCCGGCGATCGGCGCGACCCCCGCCGAGCCGCTGACGGAGGCCCAGTCCTTCACCGCCGACCGGTACTTCCCGCCGCAGCGCGGCATCGACCTGTTCGACTACAAGGCGAAGCGCACCACGGCCAGGCAGAGCGCGACGTGCGCCGACGCCCTCTTCGACCGCACCCACGACGTGCTCCGCGACACCGGCTGCCAGGGCTACGTCGGGGTCGGCTTCAGCCGCCTCGACCAGCAGGTGGTCACCAGCCTGGTGGTCCTGCGGTTCGCCGATCCGGCGGCTGCCGCGAAGGCCGCCCAGGCGGTGGGGGGCAACCCCGAGGCGCTGGTCTTCGTGCTCGCGCCGCCGCTGCCGGGCGGCCCCTCGGCCGCCCCGCACCCCGGCGGCAAGGAGCCGACCAGCAGCCGGGTGCAGGCGGTCGGCCACTACCTGACCGTCACCGTCTCCCGCTACGCCGACCCCGGCGCCGCGAACCCGGCCGGCGAGGCGGCGCTCGACGCGGCGACCCGGGCCGTCTCGTTCACGGCCGAGGCCCCCTTCGCCTGGCTGTAGCCCTTCAACCAGGGGGCACGCCGCCATTCAGCGGCATGCCCCTCGGGGGCCTACCCGTCCAGCCGGTCGACCGCGGTCACCCGCAGCACCGCCCGCCCCTCCTCGTCGGAGCCGTGCAGGTCGACCTCCGCGCTGATGCCCCAGTCGTGGTCCCTGGCCGGGTCGTCGAAGATCTGCCGCACCGTCCAGGAGTCCTCCTCCTGCTCGATCAGCAGCATCTTCGGCCCGCGCGCGTTCGGCCCGGTACCGAGGTCGTCGTGCTCCTCCCAGTACTCGTCCATCGCGTCCGCCCAGCGGTCGGCGTCCCAGCCGTACTCGCCGTCCAGCTCGCCCAGCGCGTGGTAGTTCTCCAATGCCGCCAGCTCGACCCGGCGGAACATCTCGTTGCGCACCAGTACCCGGAAGGCCCGCTCGTTCGCGGTGACCGGCGCCGGACGGTCGTCGAGCACGACCTCGGGGGATTCGGGGTCGGTCGGGTTGGCCAGCTGCTCCCACTCGTCCAGCAGGCTGGAGTCGACCTGGCGGACGAGCTCGCCGAGCCAGGCGATGACGTCCTTGAGGTCGTCGGTCTTGATCTCCTCGCGGACGGTCTGCTCCAGCGCCTTGAACGCCCCGGCGAGGTACCGCAGCACGATGCCCTCGGTGCGTGCGAGGTCGTAGTGGCCGACGTAGTCCGTGAAGGTCATCGCCCGCTCGTACAGGTCGCGGACCACGGACTTCGGGCGCAGCGGGTGGTCGCCGATCCAGGGGTGAGCCCGCGCGTAGACCTCGTAGGCGTGGCTGAGCAGCTCCTCCTGCGGCTTCGGGTAGGTGATCTCCTGGAGCCGCTCCATCCGCTCCTCGTACTCGATCCCGTCCCGCTTCATCTCGCCGATCGCCTCGCCGCGCGCCTTGTTCTGCTGGGCGGCGAGGATCTGGCGCGGGTCGTCGAGGGTGGCCTCGACCACCGAGACCACGTCCATCGCGTACGAGGGCGAGGCCGGGTCGAGCAGCTCGAAGGCGGCCAGGGCGAAGGTGGAGAGCGGCTGGTTGAGCGCGAAGTTCTCCTGGAGGTCGACGGTCAGGCGGACGATCCGGCCCTCCGCGTCGGGCTCGTCCAGGCGCTCGACCACGCCGCCGTCCACCAGCGAGCGGTAGATCGCGATGGCGCTGCGGATGTGGCGGCGCTGCGCTGAGCGGTCCTCGTGGTTGTCGGTCAGCAGGTGGCGCATCGCCTCGAAGGCGTTGCCGGGCCGGCCGATCACCGAGAGCAGCATCGCGTGGCTGACCTTGAAGCGGGAGACCAGCGGCTCGGGGTCGGCGGCGATGAGCTTCTCGAAGCCCTCCTCCGTCCAGCCGACGAAACCTTCCGGCGCCTTCTTGCGGACCACCTTGCGGCGCTTCTTCGGGTCGTCGCCGGCCTTGGCGACGGCCTTGTCGTTCTCGATCACGTGCTCCGGCGCCTGGGCGACGACCTGGCCGACGGTGTCGTACCCGGCCCGGCCCGCGCGCCCGGCGATCTGGTGGAACTCGCGGGCGCGCAGGGTGCGCACCCGGATGCCGTCGTACTTGGACAGCGCGGTGAACAGCACGGTGCGGATCGGCACGTTGACGCCGACGCCGAGGGTGTCGGTGCCGCAGATGACCTTCAGCAGACCGGCCTGCGCGAGGCGCTCGACCAGCCGGCGGTACTTGGGCAGCATGCCGGCGTGGTGCACGCCGATGCCGTGCCGGACGTAGCGGGAGAGGTTGCGGCCGAACTTGGTGGTGAAGCGGAAGCGGCCGATCAGGTCGGCGATGGCGTCCTTCTCCGCCTTGGTGCACATGTTGATGCTCATCAGCGACTGTGCCCGCTCCACCGCCTCCTTCTGGGTGAAGTGCACGACGTAGACCGGGGCCTGGCCGGTCGTCAGCAGCTCCTCCAGGGTGTCGTGCATGGTGGTGCGGCGGTACTCGTAGAACAGCGGGACGGGGCGGGTGGCCGAGCGGACCACCGTGGTCGGGCGTCCGGTGCGGCGGGTCAGGTCCGCCTCGAAGCGGCGGACGTCGCCGAGCGTGGCCGACATCAGCAGGAACTGCACGTGCGGCAGTTCGAGGATCGGGATCTGCCAGGCCCAGCCCCGGTCCGGTTCGGCGTAGAAGTGGAACTCGTCCATCACGACCTGGCCGATGTCGGCCCGGGCGCCGTCGCGCAGCGCGATGTTGGCCAGCACCTCGGCGGTGCAGCAGATGATCGGCGCGGTCGGGTTGACGCTCGCGTCGCCCGTCATCATGCCGACCTGCTCGGTGCCGAACATCTTGCACAGGTCGAAGAACTTCTCCGAGACCAGCGCCTTGATCGGCGCGGTGTAGAAGGTCCGCTTGCCCTCGGCCAGCGCGGCGAAGTGCGCACCGGCCGCCACCAGGCTCTTGCCGGAGCCGGTCGGGGTCGCCAGGATCACGTTGTTCCCGGAGACCAGCTCGATCAGCGCCTCCTCCTGGGCGGGGTACAGCGTGATGCCGCGCTCCATCGCCCACTCGGCGAAGGTCTCGTACAGCGCATCGGGAGTGGCAGGGCTCGGCATCAGGTCCAGGAGGGTCACCCGGCCTATCTTGCCTGTTCGGGAAGGCCCCGGGCAAAGTCCCACCCGCCCCAAGGGCCCGGCGAGGACACTCGGGCCCCATCGGAATCATCCGGAACAGTGCTCTGGGATGTTTATCGGCAGATGTGCCGGCCGAGTCGTCGTGTGACGAAAAGAAACCGGACGCATTGGCGCGTGACACTACAACCCGGGCCCCGGAACTCCTACTCTCGACGGTCTACAGCGGATTCCCCCCGCGAGGAGATGACCCATGAGCCGAGTGGTACGCGCCGCCCTTTTCCAGACCTCCTGGACAGGTGACCCGGAATCCATGATCGAGGCCCACGAGCAGGCGGCCCGGGACGCCGCCGCCCAGGGTGCGCAGATCATCGGATTCCAGGAGGTCTTCAACGCCCCGTACTTCTGCCAGGTCCAGGAACCCGAGCACTACCGCTGGGCCGAGCCCGTCCCGGACGGTCCGACCGTGACCCGGATGCGGGCGCTGGCCAGGGAACTCGGGCTGGTGATCGTCGTCCCGGTGTACGAGGCCGAACAGGCCGGCTTCTACTACAACACCGCCGCCGTGATCGACGCGGACGGCTCCTACCTCGGCAAATACCGTAAACACCACATCCCGCAGGTCAAGGGATTCTGGGAGAAGTACTACTTCAAGCCCGGAAACCTCGGCTGGCCGGTGTTCGACACCGCCGTCGGCAAGGTCGGCGTCTACATCTGCTACGACCGGCACTTCCCCGAGGGCTGGCGCGCCCTCGGCCTGGCCGGCGCGGAGATCGTCTACAACCCGTCGGCCACCAGCCGGGGCCTGTCCGCCTACCTCTGGCAGCTGGAGCAGCCCGCCGCCGCCGTCGCCAACGAGTACTTCGTCGCGGCGATCAACCGGGTCGGCACCGAGGAGTACGGCGACAACGACTTCTACGGCACCAGCTACTTCGTCGACCCGCGCGGGCAGTTCGTCGGTGAGCCGGCCTCCGACAAGGACGAGGAGCTGGTCGTCCGGGACCTGGACCTCGGCCTGATCGAGGAAGTCCGGCAGCAGTGGGCGTTCTACCGCGACCGCCGCCCGGACGCCTACGGACCGCTGACCGAGGCCTGAGAATCCCGAGGGGAGAACACCATGACCCGTACGGTGATCCGAGGCGGCCTGGTCGTCACGGCGGCCGAGGAGCTGGCCGCCGACGTGCTGATCGAGGGCGAACAGGTCGTCGCGCTGGCCGCCTCCGGCAGCAGCGCCGCCGAGAGCTGGACGGCGGACCGCGTCATCGACGCCGCCGGCCATTACGTCATCCCGGGCGGCGTGGACGCGCACACCCACATGGAGCTGCCGTTCGGCGGCACCTCGGCGTCCGACACCTTCGAGACCGGGACCCGCGCCGCCGCCTGGGGCGGCACCACCACCATCGTCGACTTCGCCGTCCAGTCGGTCGGCGCCTCGCTCCGGGACGGGCTGGACGCCTGGCACGCCAAGGCCCAGGGCAACTGCGCGATCGACTACGGCTTCCACATGATCCTCGGCGACGTCACCGAGGGCAGTCTCAAGGAGATGGACCTCCTGGTGGGGGAGGGCGTGACCTCCTTCAAGCTGTTCATGGCCTACCCCGGCGTCTTCTACAGCGACGACGGCAAGATCCTGCGCGCGATGCAGCGCGGCGCCGACAACGGCGGCCTGATCATGATGCACGCCGAGAACGGCATCGCGATCGACGTGCTGGTCGCCCAGGCGCTGGCCGCCGGGAAGACCGACCCGCGCTTCCACGGCGAGGTCCGGCACGAGCTGCTGGAGGCCGAGGCCACCCACCGCGCGATCCGGCTCGCCCAGGTCGCGGGCGCTCCGCTGTACGTCGTGCACGTCTCGGCCGCCTCGGCGCTGGCCGAGCTGGTCACCGCCCGGGACCAGGGGCTGAACGTCTTCGGCGAGACCTGCCCGCAGTACCTCTTCCTCTCCACCGACAACCTGGCCGAGCGTGGCGCCGACGGCTTCGAGGGCGCCAAGTACGTCTGCTCCACGCCGCTGCGGCCGCGTGAGCACCAGGCGCAGCTGTGGCGGGGCCTGCGCACCAACGACCTCCAGGTGGTCTCCACCGACCACTGCCCGTTCTGCTTCACCGGCCAGAAGGAGCTCGGGCGCGGCGACTTCTCCAAGATCCCCAACGGCCTGCCCGGCGTCGAGAACCGGATGGACCTGCTGCACCAGGCGGTGCTCGACGGCCACATCTCGCGCCGCCGCTGGATCGAGATCGCCTGCGCCACCCCGGCCCGGATGTTCGGCCTCTACCCGCGCAAGGGCACCATCGCGCCCGGGTCCGACGCCGACCTCGTGGTCTACGACCCGGCCGCCGTGCACACCGTCTCGGCCGCGACCCACCACATGAACGTCGACTACTCGGCCTACGAGGGCAGGCGGCTGACCGGCCGGGCGCGGACCGTGCTCTCCCGGGGCACGGTGGTGGTCGACGGCGACAGCTACCTCGGCCGGCCCGGTCACGGCCGCTACCAGCCGCGCGCCACCTGCCAGTACCTGATCTGACGCACCCCCAGCAGGACGCACTCCCAGCAGAAAGAGGCAACAGACTTGGACATCGGCCTCGTGCTCCAGACCGACCCGCCCGCGCGGCTCCTGGTGGAGCGGATGCAGCGCGCCGAGCGGGCCGGGTTCACCCACGGGTGGACCTTCGACTCGGTGGTGCTCTGGCAGGAGCCCTTCGTCGTCCACAGCCAGATCCTGGCGCAGACCGAACGCCTGGTGGTCGGCCCGATGGTGACCAACCCCGGCACCCGGGCCTGGGAGGTGACGGCCTCCACCTTCGCGACCCTGAACGACATGTTCGGCAACCGCACCGTCTGCGGCATCGGGCGCGGCGACTCCGCGATGCGGGTGGCCGGCCGCCGCCCGGCCACCCTGGACCGGCTGTCCGCCGCCATGCACGCCATCAAGGAGCTCGCCGAGGGCCGCGAGGCCGAGGTGGACGGGACGGTGCTGCGGATCCCCTGGATCCGGCCCGGTGCCCGGCTGCCGGTCTGGACGGGCGCGTACGGGCCGAAGGCGCTCGCCCTGACCGGGCGTCAGGCGGACGGTTTCATCCTGCAGCTCGCCGACCCCTTCCTGACCGAGTGGATGGTCAAGGCCGTCCGCGACGCGGCGGTGGCGGCCGGCCGGGACCCGTCCGAGGTGACCATCTGCGTGGCCGCCCCGGCGTACGTCACCGAGGACGACTCGCCCGGGGCGCTGGCCCACGCCCGTGAGCAGTGCCGCTGGTTCGGCGGCATGGTCGGCAACCACGTCGCGGACCTGGTCGCCAAGTACGGCGAGCACTCCGGCCTGGTGCCCGACGCGCTCACCGCGTACATCAAGGACCGGCAGGGCTACGACTACAGTCACCACGGCCGGGCGGGCAACCCCGACACCGCCTTCGTCCCGGACGAGATCGTCGACCGGTTCTGTGTGATCGGCCCGCCGGAGGCCCAGCTCGCCAAGCTGGAGCAGCTCCGCGCGCTGGGCGTCGACCAGTTCGCGGTCTACGCCATGCACGACGCCGTCGAGTCGACCATCGACGCCTACGGCGCGAGCGTCATTCCGCAGCTCAGCTGACCTCCGGGTCCGTCCCGAGTCCACCCCCAGCGCGGCCCGCCGGTCCGACCGGCGGGCCGTTGTCGTGGAAAGCCGGGCAAAAATCTTTGTCATGCTCCTACCAAAATGAGAATTCTGCTGCCAGTCTTGCATTCGGCCGCAGCGGGTGACAGCGCTCCCCGCCGATGCCACGGCACGGTGACGCCACGACAGCGCTTCCCGGGACAGCGCGCCATGACACGGCCTCACCAGCTGCCCGTCCCCAGTGAGCGCTGCTGCATTCGAAGAGGATCCGATGAGAAGAAGAAGACTCCTCCCGCTGGTCGTCGCCGCCGCCCTGGCGGTCGGCGCCGCGGGCACCGTCGCGGCGGGCACGCCGGCCGCCGCCGCCGACTGCACGCCCGCCCAGGTGATAGCCAACGGCGGTTTCGAGAGCGGAAGTTCACCCTGGACGGCGTCGAGCGGGGTGATCGGCGCCGGCACCGGCCAGAGCGCCCACTCCGGCAGCGGCTTCGCCTGGCTCGACGGCTACGGGTCCTCGCACACCGACACCCTGGCGCAGACCGTCACCCTCCCGGCCGGCTGCACCTCCGCCACGCTGACCTTCTGGCTGCACGTCGACACCGCCGAGACCGGCACCACCGCCTACGACAAGCTCACCGCCAAGATCGGCGGCAGCACGCTGGCCACCTACTCCAACCTGGACGCGGCCTCGGGGTACGTACAGAAGTCCTTCGACGTCTCCTCCTTCGCGGGCCAGACGGTCGCCGTGTCGTTCAGCGGCGTCGAGGACTCCGGCCTGCAGACCAGCTTCGTGCTCGACGACCTGGCGCTCAACGTGGGCGGCGGCAGCACCCCGCCGCCCCCGCCCACCGACGCCACCCGGACACCCGGCTCGCTCGGCTACACGGTCAACCTGGCCTCCGACGCCTCCGGCGACAACTGGACCGGGCACGAGAACGTGACCTTCGCCAACGCGTCGGCCTCCCCGCTCACCGAGGTGTACCTGCGCCTGTGGGACAACGCGCACGGCAGCTGCCCGACCACGCCGATCACCGTCACCAACCTGACGGGCGGTGTGGCGGCCCCCCTGTCGGTGAACTGCACCGCCCTCAAGGTGACTCTGCCGCAGCCGCTGAACCAGGGCCAGAGCGGTGCGATCGGCTTCGACCTGGGCATCAGCGTCCCGAGCGGCGCCGACCGCTTCGGCCATGACGGCGCGTTCGCCTTCCTCGGCAACGCGCTGCCCGTCCTGGCGATCCGGGACGCGGCCGGCTGGCACCTCGACCCCTACACCAACAACGGCGAGTCGTTCTACTCGCTGGCCGCCGACTTCGACGTGACACTCGACCACCCCACCAACCTGCTGGTGCCCGCCACCGGCACCTCGGTGGACACCCCCGGCGCGGCGGGCCGCACCGTCACCCGGGCGACGGCGAGCAAGGTCCGCGACTTCGCCTGGGCCGCCGGGCCGTTCGCCGAGATCTCCGGCACCTCCCCGGCCGGGGTGAAGGTCAACGTCTACTCGGTGACCGGCATCAGCTCCGCCGACGCCCAGTCGATGCTGGCGACCTCCAAGTCGGCGATCGACGCGCACGCCCAGCGGTTCGGCGCGTACCCGTACACCGAGGTGGACGCGGTGCTCGACAACAACTTCTGGTTCGGCGGCATGGAGTACCCGGGATTCGTCCTCGACCTGGTCAGCACCACGGCGCTCACCCACGAGCTGGGCCACCAGTGGTTCTACGGGATCGTCGGCGACGACGAGTACAACGGCCCCTGGCTGGACGAGGCGTTCACCGACTACGCCACCGACCTCGCCCTCGGCCAGAGCGGCTCCGGCTGCTGGAGCAGTGTCTCCTGGGCCTCCGCCGCCGAGAAGATCACCGACTCGATGGCGTACTGGGACGCGCACTCCTCGCGGTACTCCACCGTCGTCTACGGCTACGGCAAGTGCGCGCTGCACGACCTCCAGCGCCTGATCGGCGACACCGCGATGACCAAGCTGCTGCACGACTACGCGCAGTCGCACTGGTACGGCGTCTCCACCACGGCCGAGTTCAAGGCCGCCGCGCAGGCCGCCGCTGGCACGGTCGACCTGACCTCGTTCTGGACCCAGCACCGGATCGAGGGCTGACCCCGCCGGACGCCCGCCCGCCCGGCCCGTCAGGGCGGGCGGGCGTCCGGCTCCGGGCGTCGGGCCGACGGCCCGGCGGCGGGCGTCCGGCTGACGGCCCGGCAGCGACTCACCCGTTCCGCACCCTGGGCGCCGTCCGCCTCGCGGTCTACGCTGTGCGGGACACCGCCGAGGCGGTCCCCGACACACACGGCAGCGGTACCGTCCCCCGCCCTCAGGGCCCTCCTCCCCACTCCTGGCGGTCGCCCCCATGTCAGCAGCGCAGACCACCCACCCCGACGGGCGGGTCGAACTCGCCGCCGGGTCCACCCTCGCCGACCCCCGGTTCGCCAACGACGACCTGGCGCCCGTCCCGGTCGCCGGGAGGCGCTGGTCCACGTACAACTTCCTCGCCCTCTGGGTCGGGATGGCCCACAACATCCCGTCCTGGACGCTCGCCTCGGGCCTGGTCGCACTCGGCATGGACTGGAAGCAGGCCGTGCTCACCATCGCGCTCGCCAACCTGATCGTGCTGGTCCCGATGCTGCTCATCGGGCATGCGGGCACCAAGTACGGCATCCCGTTCCCGGTGTTCGCACGGGCCTCGTTCGGGCTGCGCGGGGCGAACCTGCCGGCGATGGTCCGGGCGGCCGTGGCCTGCGCCTGGTTCGGCATCCAGACCTGGATCGGCGGCGAGGGGATCTTCCTGCTGGCCGGGAAGGTCCTCGGGCACGGCTGGCAGACGGCCGGTCAGGTGGCGGGGCAGCCGTGGACGCAGTGGCTGGCGTTCGGGCTCTTCTGGGCGCTGGAGATCGCGGTGATCGTCCGGGGGATGGAGACGCTGCGGCGGTTCGAGAACTGGGCGGCGCCGTTCGTGATCGTGGGCGCGCTGGCGCTGCTGGCCTGGATCACGGTGAAGGCGGGCGGCCTCGGCCCGCTGCTCTCCCAGCCGTCGGCGCTCGGATGGGGGAACCGCTTCTGGAAGGTGTTCTTCCCGTCCCTGATGGGCATGATCGGCTTCTGGTCGACGCTGGCGCTGAACATCCCCGACTTCACCCGTTTCGGCGGCAGCCAGCGGGCCCAGATCCGGGGCCAGGCACTCGGACTCCCCACCACGATGACGCTGTTCGCCCTCCTCTCGGTCCTGGTGACCTCGGGCTCGCAGGCGGTCTACGGCACCCCGATCTGGGACCCGATCCAGCTCGCCGCGAAGATGGACAGCGTGGCCGGCACGCTCTTCGCCCTCCTCGTCGTGCTGGTCGCGACCCTGTCGGTGAACATCGCGGCGAACGTCGTCAGCCCGGCCTACGACCTCGCGCACCTGGCGCCACGGTTCGTCAACTTCCGTACCGGCGCGCTGATCACGGGCGTGGTCGGGATCGCCATCATGCCGTGGAAGCTGATCGCCAACCCGCACGTCTACATCTTCACCTGGCTCGGCGTGGTCGGCGGTCTGCTGGGCACCGTCGCGGGCGTCCTGATCGCCGACTACTGGCTGATCCGCCGCACCGGCCTCGCCCTCGCCGAGCTCTACCGCCCCGACGGCCGCTACTGGTACACGGCGGGCTGGAACTGGCTCGCCGTCCTCGCCCTGTTGGCCGGCGGCGTCCTCGCGATCGGCGGCTCCTACTCCACCGTCGGTGCCGACGGCACCCGACAGGGGCCCTTCCCCGTCGACGGGGTCATCCCGCTGCTCAAACCCCTCGCCGACTACGGCTGGGCCGTCGGCTTCGCCTCCGCCCTCCTCCTTTACACCCTTCTCAGCCTCGGGTCTCGGGCCAGGTCCTGATAGCCCAAAACCCCGTAGGCGCCCCGGCCTCGCGGCGCCTCGCCGCGAGGCCGCGGCGTGCAGGCCATCCGCAGGGCGAGGACCCGAGGGGATCTCCTGCGGCAGGGGGAGCCGGCCCTTGCGGTGACACCCGAATGGGAAGCCTGTACCCGGCGTACAGGCCGGTCTCGTCCACCGTAGCTCCTGA
Source organism: Kitasatospora kazusensis (assembly GCF_039529945.1). Classification (NCBI taxonomy): domain Bacteria; kingdom Bacillati; phylum Actinomycetota; class Actinomycetes; order Kitasatosporales; family Streptomycetaceae; genus Kitasatospora; species Kitasatospora kazusensis. The sequence goes on from NZ_BAAANT010000019.1 coordinate 92,268, forward strand.
CAGGGACGATGCAGGCCGGGCAGGAGCGATCCCCGCGAGCGCGGGGCCGACTACCGGCAGCTGCACGGCCGTGAGCACCTGGAGGAGAGATCCCCGTGCTCGTGGGGATCGCTCCGTGGCGTTCGCAGCGGCGATGGTTCGGCTCCGCTCACAGGCCGCCGTCGCCAGGGGAGCAATTAACGGCGGATCATCCGCTGTGCCAGGTAGCCGGATGGCTGGCCTGGGGTACGAGGATTCATCGGTCACTGACGCGACGATGAAGACCGTGGACGCTGTTGCCGTTGGGGCGGTGGACGACCAGTTGATCGGGATGCACGTGGACCCCGCTCATGCTGGTGGCTTGCTCCCGCCCGACCGCTCCCACCCCCGCCACCCAGCACTGCGCTTCCTTGACGACACCTGGGCCGGTGCGTTCCCCTCCGAGCCGCGGCGGGGACCAACCCTCACCGGCGGGTGCTGCGGTGGACTTGCGGCCCGTTGACCGATCACCGCTCAGGTGCGCGACGGCAATTCGCGACACGCCACGAACGGGTGAAGCACACCGTGCGGCCGTCGGTGGACCGGGGCAGTTCTCGCAACCGCTCCACCGGCGGGAGCCCTGCGCATGTTCTGGAGCCGGCGAGCCGGCAAGGCGGGCGCTGGAACACTGGCAGCGCCCCTACGAGAGGAACCCTGTGGCCATCGGATCTCGGCTGCCACGCGGCATCGCCGTCGTGAGCACCGTCCTGCTCGCCCTTGCTGCCATCCCGCTGACGGCGTCCAGCGCCTCGGCCGCGACCCCCATCTGCCTGAGCGGCAAGCTCCAGTACGACTACCAGTCGGCCGAAGCCGGCCGGAGCAAGCCCACGCTGACCAAACCGGTCCGCAACGCGAACATCCAGCTGTGGGGCAAGGAGAAGTCCACCGACGCCCCCCGCCAGCTCACCGCCGATTACCAGTACACCGCCGTCGCCGACGGCGGCTTCAACCTCTGCTACACCCCCACCACCACGGCCGCGATGAGCAGCATGTGGGTGCGGTTCAGCGCCGAGAGCACCCGGCTGTGGAAGGTCAGCGACACCACCGGAACCGCCTACACCTACGACTCGCCGACCTTGACCAACGTCGCCGCCAGCACCTCCCTCGGCACGCTCAAGGCGTCCAACGCACGGGCCTGGCACGCCTTCGACACCCTCAACCTCCTGTGGTGGGCGCGCAACAACTCCGTCAGCATCTGCTGGGCCACCCCCGAGGCGAACAACAACGCCTGCACCGAACTCAACGTCCAGTGGACGGCCAACTCGGCCGACGGCACGTTCTACGACATGGCCAACACCGTCCACCTCACCGCCGACGCCCCCGACTCCGAGCACACCGTGCTCCACGAGGCCAGCCACTTCCTCATGCACCGCCTGTACAACGGGCAGTTCCCGCAGGTGACCGGCTGCAGTCCGCACTACATCGACCAGGCGAGCTCCGCCAGCTGCGCCTGGACCGAGGGTTTCGCCGACGCCGCAGCCGCCTACCTCCTGAAGGACTACCGCTACGTGTGGCCTGACGGCTCCAGCCAGAGTTTCACGTACGCCACCGGCTGGCAGACCGGGGACCAGGTCCAGGGCAACGTGGACGGCTCACTGCTGGACATGTGGAACAACATCGACGGTGGCTGGGACAGGACCGTCAGCGTGATGACCACGCGTCAGCCCGGCACCTTCGCCGACTACTTCAAGACCGGCCGGCCCGCCGCCAACCCCCCGCTCGCCACCACCGGCAGCGCACTCACGTCCCTGGCCTCCCACACCATCAACTACGGCCCCACGATCGTGAACGACGGCCGGACCCACGCCCTCACCAACGGCGGCGGTCTGGCCCTGGAACGCTCCGACCAGTGCGGCGCCTCCGCCAGCTCCCCCGCCCTCCTCGCCACCTACGACGCCACGCGCAACAAGCAGCAGTGGACGCTCAGGGCAAACCCGAACGGCACTGTGCAGCTCATCGACGGCTGCCCGGACGCCCTCGTACTGACCGCACCCAACTCCGCCGGCGGCCAAGCCATCCTGCGGGCCGTCAACTCCAGCAATCCGTGGCAGGACTGGAAGGTCACCCAGAACAGCAGCGGCACCTATACGATCACCAACCCGGCGTCCGGCTACTCCCTCGACAGCGCCCCCGTCACCCCCGGCGCCGCCGTCACCGCCAACCCGGCCGCCGGCACCAACACCCAGAACTGGGCCGCCCTCAACTGACAGCGCGGCAGCGCTGGCCGGCGGCGTCCTCGCGATCGGCGGCTCCTACTCCACCGTCGGCGCCGATGGCACCCGACAGGGGCCCTTTCCCGCCGATGGGGTCATCCCGCTGCTCAAACCCCTCGCCGACTACGGCTGGGCCGTCGGGCTCGCCTCCTCGCTCCTCCTCTACACCCTCCTCAGCCTCGACACCCGCACCCGGGAGGGAGCGGCTGCTCCCGCGAAGTGACACCGGACCGGTCCCGGCCGCGCACCGACCGGCCGTGCACCGGCCGCGCGGGCTCCGGCCGGGCCGTGTCGGCGTGGCGCGCCCGGGCGCGGGGGTCTGCGGGTGGCCAGCCGCAATACTGTGAGCTGGCCTCGCGGAGGTCAGGCGCCCGCGCCTTGAGTCGTCACCCGCGAAAGGCTCCACCGTGAGCACAGTTCCCCCACCGAACGGCGCGTCCGCCACCGGCGCCGGGCGGCGCGGCCCGGGCGACGGTGCCCGCCGGGACCGGCGCTGGCAGGCACTCGCGGTCTGCCTGGTGGCCGGGTTCATGACCCTGCTCGACGTCAGCATCGTCAACGTCGCCCTGCCGTCCGTGCGGAGCAGCCTGCGGATGTCGGACAGCGGACTTCAGTGGGTGCTCTCCGGCTACGCGCTGGCCTTCGGCCTCGCCCTCGTGCCGGCCGGACGGCTGGGGGACGCGCGCAGCCGACGCGCGGTCTTCATGGCCGGACTCGCGCTGTTCACGGCCGCCAGCGCGGTGGCCGGGGCCGCGCAGAGCGAAGCCTGGCTGGTGAGTGCCCGGCTGGTCCAGGGCGCGGCGGGCGGTGTGCTGGTGCCGCAGGTCTCCGGCTTCATCCAGCAGCTGTTCCGGGGGGCCGAGCGCGGCAGGGCCTTCGGCCTGCTCGGCGCCACCATCGGGATCTCCACCGCGGTCGGACCGCTGCTGGGTGGCCTGCTGATCCAGCTCTTCGGCGCGCAGCAGGGCTGGCGCTGGGTGTTCTACGTCAACCTGCCGATCGGCTTCGTCGCGCTGCCGGTGGCGTACCGGCTGCTGCCCGCGCCCGCGCCCGCGCCCGTTCCCGTTCCGAAGTCCGCGGCGCGGGCGGGCCGCGACTTCGATCCGGTCGGGCTCCTGCTGCTGGGCGGCGGCACGCTGCTGCTGATGCTGCCGTTCGTGCAGCAGACCTGGCACGGCGACACCAAGTGGCTGCTGCTCCCGGCCGCCGCGCTCCTGCTGGCCGCCTTCGTCGGCTGGGAGCGCCGGTACGGCCGCCACCGGGAGCCGGTGGTCCGGATGAGCCTGTTCCACGCCCGCTCCTACTCGCTGGGCGTGCTGCTCTCGCTGGTGTACTTCGCCGGGTTCACGGCGGTCTTCTTCATCTTCAGCCTCTACCTCCAGAGCGGGCAGCACTACAGCGCGCTGCTGGCCGGCCTGTCGATCACACCGTTCGCCCTCGGCTCGGGCGCCGCGGCGGCGGTCGGCGGGCGGGTGGTGCACCGCTTCGGGCGGCCGCTGGTCACGGCGGGTCTCGCTCTGGTGGTGCTGGGGCTGGCGGGTGCGGCCCTCGCCGTCCACCTGTGGTCCGGCCGTCTGGTCGGCTGGGCCACGGTGGTGCCGCTGCTGGTGGCCGGGGTCGGCAGCGGCCTGGTGATCGCGCCGAACCAGACCCTGACCCTCAGCGAGGTGCCGGTGGCCACGGCGGGCAGCGCCGGGGGAGTGCTGCAGACCGCGCAGCGGATCGGCTCGGCCGTCGGCATCGCCGCCGTCGGCTCGGTGTTCTTCTCACGGATCGCCGCCGACCACGACGACTGGGGCGGGGCGTTCCAGCGGGGCCTGGCCCTGGCCATCGGGTTCGTGGTGCTGGCGCTGCTGGTCGCGCTCGCCGACGCGTTGCGGCTCCGCCGTCGGGCCGGGTAGCGGCGCGGGGAGCTGTGCGAGGGCGGTAGGGCGCAGGTGGCTGCCTTCCGATCTCGCGCAGTTCCCCGCGCCCCTGATCAGTAACCCCTATCTGCGGAGTACGGTCCGGAGGGCGCTCCCGAGCTCCGCCTCCGGGTCGGCCGCGGCTTCCGTGGAACGCCAGGCCACGAAGCCGTCCGGGCGGATCAGGACGGCCCCGTCGGGCCCGATGCCGTACGCCTGGGCCCAGTCGGTACCTGGTTCGGGGGCGAGGTCCAGGTCCGGGGCGTCGCCGATCCGGTACGCGTCCAGCCGGATGCCCAGCCGCTCGGCGAGCAGCGCGCCCGCCGTGTGCCAGGCCGTGCCGCCGGGCCCGGTGAGGAGTACGAGCGACTTCTCGAAGAGGTCCAGCGTCGACAGTCGCCCGCCTGCCCGGCGCAGCCACACGTGCGGTGCCCGGCTGCCCGGTGCACCGGTGGTTTCGAAGCCGTCCGGCACCGGCGGCGCCGCCGGGTCCGTGCCGACCACGGCGCCGACCGGGTAGCGGTAGCCCAGGGCCACCGCGAGGACGTTCTTCTGCCGGCCCGTGCCGGGCACCGCCGCGTAGCCCGGGTGCCGGTGCTCCGCCGACCGGGCCGAGGCCCGGGCGCTGGTCGCGACCGCCACCGGCCGCCGTTCCGCGCCGTACGTCTCCAGCAGGCCAGGTCCCGCCCAGCCGGCCAGGACGGCGGCCAGCTTCCAGGCGAGGTTGTGCGCGTCCTGGATCCCGGTGTTGGAGCCGAACGCGCCGGTGGGTGACATCTCGTGTGCGGAGTCCCCGGCCAGGAAGACCCGGCCGCTCCCGTAGCGCTCGGCGACCCGCTCCGCCGCGTGCCAGGGGGCCTTGCCGGTGATCTCGACCTCCAGGTCGGGCACCCCGGTGGCCGCCCTGATGTGCGCCACGCACCGTTCGTCGGTGAAGTCCTCCAGGGTCTCGCCCCGGTCGGGGTGCCAGGGGGCGTGGAAGACCCACTGCTCCCGGTTGTCCACCGGCAGCAGTGCGCCCGGCCCCTGAGGAGTGGTCAGGTAGCAGGCGATGAAGCGCCGGTCGCCGGCCACCTCGGCGAGCCGCTTGGCGCGGAAGGTGACGCTCACGTTGTGGAACAGGTCGCCGGGCCCGGTCTGCCCGATGCCGAGCCGCTCCCGGACGGGGCTGCGCGGACCGTCGGCGGCCACCAGGTAGCCGGCCCGGACCGTCCGCTGCTCGCCGTTCTCCCGGCTGCGCAGCAGTACGGTCACGCCGTCCCCGTCCTGCTCGAAGGAGACCAGCTCGGTGCCGAACCGCAGCTCGCCGCCCAGTCCGGCGGCCAGCTCGCGGGCACGCCGCAGCAGCACCGGCTCCAGGTCGTTCTGGCTGCACAGGCACCAGCCGGACGGGCTGAACCGGGCGAGCGCCCCACCGGGGTCGATCTCCTTGAACAGCCACTCCTGCTCCGCGCCCGCCAGCGTGTCGGCCTGCAGGATGCCGTGGTTGTCGGCGAGTACGGAGGCGGCCTCGCGGATCGGGGCCTCGACGCCCGCCGTCCGGTACAGCTCCATCGTCCGGACGTTGTTGCCGCGCCCCCGGGGGTGGTGCGAGGTGTCGGCGTGCTTCTCGACCAGCAGGTGCCGCACACCGAGCCGGCCCAGGAAGAGGGAGGCGGACAGCCCCACCAACGAGCCTCCCACGATGAGGACCGGCACCCGGTCATCGACCTTCGACGTCATCGACTGCTCCACTCTGTACGGGACTCGGGTACGGGACGCGTCCGTACGGGACCCGCCTCCGGGTGACTCGTGGCCGCCCCGGCGTGGCGCCGGAGGCCGGGGAGCCCGGGTCCAGCCTCCGGTGCGGGCCGCGATGACGCTCGGTGAGGGGTGTCATGTCCCCGCTTTTTCGCTCGGATGGCTTCCAGCTCTCGCGTCATCGGTGCGCGGCCAGCACGATCGACCTCAGGCTTCAAGGGCCGGATCCCGGCGGGGGTGCTCACGGGAGGCGGCGGCGCCGGACGGGGCCCACGCGATGTGACGGTCCGTGACCGGTGGCGAAGGCCGACGAAGGCCCTCGGCCTCCAAGGATCCAAGGAGAAGTGGAACATGACGACCCTGACCGAACCCGCGTCGCGCCGCCCGGCACTCACCGCCTCCAGGCTCCGCGTCGTCCTGCTGTGCGACATCATGGACGGCGCGCAGCAGCGCTTCCTGGACGCGTACGAGCAGCTCCGCCACCAGGTGGCCGCCGTGCCCGGCCACGTCAGCGACCAGCTGTGCCAGTCGATCGAGGACCCCTCGCAGTGGCTGATCACCAGCGAGTGGGAGAGCGCGCAGCCGTTCCTCGCCTGGGTGGACAGCGCGGCGCACCGGGCCATGGTCAAGCCCCTGCACGGGTGCGTGCGGGACACCCGCTCGCTGCGGTTCAGCATCATGCGGGAGACCTCGGGTGCGGAGACCTTCGACGGGCCGGCCCCGGTGACGGACGGCATCGTCCGGCACGCCCTCACCTTCACCGTGAAGCGCGGCAGCGAGCGGGTCGTGGCCGGGATCCTGGCGGGCTACACCTCGCCGGCCGCCCGGGTCGACGGGCACACCCGGCTCTGCCGCACCTCGCTCTTCATGCGGGGCAACCGGGTGGTGCGGGCCGTCGAGGTGGCCGGTGACCTGGGGGCCGCGCTGCGCCACGTGGCCCAGCAGCCCGAGGTGCGGGCCGTCGAGGAGGCGATCAACCCGTACCTGGAGGAGGACCGCGATCTCGGCGACCCCGAGTCGGCGCGCTCGTTCTTCATGCGGGCCGCGCTGCCCGCCGTGCACCACGTGGCCGCCCCCGGCGCGCCGGGCGAGGTCGTCCGCCACGCGCTGCTGTACCCCGTCCGGCCCGGCTGCGGGTCCGCCGTCGCCGGGCTGCTCGCCCGGCAGGACCGGCTGGCGATGGAGGAGGGGACGCACCCGCTCGCGGCGAGCACCGTCTTCCAGCGCGAGGACACCGTGGTCCGGGTGGTCGACCTCGCGGCCCCGGCCGAGTCGGTGCCCGGGCTCGCGCTCGGTACGGTCGGCCCGCGCGCGGCCGCGGTGCTCGGCCGGCTGGTCGAGCTCGGCGGCCACGACCTGCGCAGCGGCCCGGGCACCGACCGTTTCCGTGCGGAGTGCGAGATGGCTCTCGTCACCGACCGCCGCGCGAAGGATGCCTGAGAGCCCCCGTCACCCGGCCGGCATCCCGCCGGCCGGGGATCTTCCCCGCGACGCCACTTGGAGGTAGTTGCCATGACCAGCCAGTTCCCGCGGATCGTGCACCTCGACGAGGTCGCGCCCAACCGCCGCCGCGGCGGGGACCTGCGCGCGATGCTCACGCCGACCGCGGTCGGCGCCACCAGCGGATTCATGGGCCTGGCCATCGTGCGGCCGGGAGAGCGGATCGGCGAGCACTACCACCCGTACTCCGAAGAGTTCGTATACGTCGTCAGTGGTGAGCTCGAAGTGGACCTCGACGGGGTCCCGCACGAGCTGCGCCCCGACCACGGGCTGATGATCCCGGTGGACATGCGCCACCGCTTCCGCAACGTCGGCCGCACCGAGGCCCGGATGGTGTTCCACCTGGGCCCGCTCGCCCCCAGGCCCGAGCTGGGCCACGTGGACACCGAGGACGACCCGACGGCGCTGCCCCCGGAACACGCCGGGGTCACCTCATGACCCGGCGGGTGGCGGTCACCGGCATCGGCATCGTGGCGCCCGGGGGAGTGGGCGTACCGGCCTTCTGGGACCTGCTCACCGCCGGCCGCACCGCGACGCGCGGCATCACCCTCTTCGACCCGGAGGGCTTCCGCTCGCGGATCGCCGCCGAGTGCGACTTCGACCCGGCGGCCTGCGGGCTCGACGCCGAGCAGATCGCCCGGTCCGACCGCTACGTCCAGTTCGCGCTGGTCGCCGCCGCCGAGGCCGTCCGCGACTCCGGCCTGGACCTGCAGGCCGAGGACCCCTGGCGGATCGGCGTGTCGCTGGGCACGGCCGTCGGCGGGACGACCCGGCTGGAGCACGACTACACGGAGGTCAGCGCCGCCGGTGCGCGCTGGGACGTGGACCACCGGCAGGCCGGCCCGCACCTGCACCGGGCGTTCTCCCCGAGCACGCTCGCCTCCGCCGTGGCCGAGCAGACCGGTGCGCGGGGCCCGGTGCAGACGGTCTCGACCGGCTGCACCTCGGGCCTCGACGCGGTCGGGTACGCCTTCCAGGCCATCGAGGACGGCCGGGCCGACATCTGCGTCGCCGGGGCCTCGGACTCGCCGATCTCACCGATCACCGTCGCCTGCTTCGACGCCATCCACGCCACCTCCGAGCGCAATGACGACCCGGAGCACGCCTCCCGGCCCTTCGACGCCAACCGGGACGGCTTCGTCCTCGGCGAGGGCGGCGCCGTGCTGGTCCTGGAGGAACTCGGCCACGCCCGGCGCCGGGGCGCCAGGGTGCACTGCGAGATAGGAGGCTTCGCGACCTTCGGCAACGCCTACCACATGACCGGGCTCACCCAGGAGGGCCGGGAGATGTCGGAGGCGATCGACCGGGCCCTGGCCCACGCCCGGGTCGACGGTTCGGACGTCGACTACGTCAACGCGCACGGCTCCGGCACCAAGCAGAACGACCGGCACGAGACGGCCGCCGTCAAACGCTCGCTCGGCGCGCACGCCTACCGGACCCCGATGAGCTCGATCAAGTCGATGGTCGGCCACTCGCTCGGCGCGATCGGCGCCATCGAACTGGTGGCCTGCGCGCTGGCGCTGGCCCACGGCGTGGTGCCGCCGACCGCGAACTACGACACCCCGGACCCGGAGTGCGACCTCGACTACGTGCCGAGGACGGCCCGCGCGGTGCCGCTGCGCAACGTGTTGTCCGTGGGCAGCGGCTTCGGCGGCTTCCAGTCCGCCGTGGTGCTCCGCCGAGAGGGGGCGAGGGTATGACGGCCCCCCGACGTGCGGTGGTCACGGGCATCGGGGTACTGGCCCCCAACGGGGTCGGCACCGACGACTTCTGGAAGGCCACCAGGGCCGGGGTCTGCGTACTCGGCCCGGTCACCCGCGAGGGGTGCACCCACCTGCCGCTGCGGATCGCCGGCGAGGTGCACGGCTTCGACGTGGAGGCGGCGGTCGAAGGGCGCTACCTGGTCCAGACCGACCGCTTCACCCACTACGCGATGGCCGCGGCCGACCTGGCGCTGGAGGACGCCGGGCTCGGCCCCGGGCCCGACGCCCCCTTCACGGTCGGCGTGGTCACGGCGGCGGGCTCCGGCGGCGGCGAGTTCGGCCAGCGGGAGCTGCAGAACCTGTGGGGGCAGGGGCCGCACTTCGTCGGCCCGTACCAGTCCATCGCCTGGTTCTACGCGGCCAGCACCGGCCAGATCTCGATCCGCGGCGGCTTCAAGGGGCCCTGCGCCGTGGTCGCCTCCGACGAGGCCGGCGGCCTGGACGCGCTCGCGCACGCCGCCCGGACCGTCCGGCGCGGCACGGACACCGTCGTGGTGGGCGCCGCCGAGGCCCCGCTCGCCCCCTACTCGATGGTCTGCCAGCTCGGCTACCGCGAACTCAGCCTCAGCGCCGACCCGGAGCGCGCCTACCTCCCGTTCGCCGCAGAGGCCTGCGGTTTCGCGCCCGCCGAGGGCGGCGCGATGTTCGTGGTGGAGGACGAGACCTCCGCCCGCCGCCGGGGCACCCGGATCCGGGCCGTGCTGGCGGGCCACGGCGCCACCTTCACCGGCGCCTCCCGCTGGGCCGACTCCCGGTACGGGCTCGCGCACGCGATCCGCGGCGCGCTGGCCGAGGCGCACTGCGCGCCCGACGAGATCGACGTGGTCTTCGCCGACGCGCTCGGCGTGCCGGAGGCGGACCGCGCCGAGGCGCTCGCGCTCGCCGACGCGCTCGGCGAGCACGCCGCCCACGTCCCGGTGACGGCCCCCAAGGCCGGCACCGGCCGGGCCTACTGCGGCGCCCCGATGCTGGACACCGCCGCCGCCGTGCTCGCCATGGAACAGGGCCTCGTCCCGCCCACCCCCAACGTCACCGACATCTGCCACGACCTCGACCTGGTGACCGGCTTCGCCCGGTCCGCCGACCTGCGGACGGCCCTGGTGCTGAGCCGCGGACTGATGGGCTCCAACGCCGCGCTCGTCCTGCGGCGCGGCCCGGACGCCACCTCGCCCGACAAGGAGTAACGCCTGATGAACTCCCACCTGACGCACGACGACCTCGCCCTGCTGATCAAGACCAGGGCCGGTATCACCGTGGAGCCCGGCGCGATCGGCCACCCCGACGCGACCTTCGACGAGTTCGGGGTCGACTCGCTCGCCCTGCTCGGCATCGTGGGCGAACTGGAGAACCGCTACGGCACACCGATCGCCCCCGGCACCGAGATGGCCAAGACCCCGCAGGAGTTCCTCGACGCCGTCAACACCTCTGTGAAGACTGGAGCCTGACATGCCCGGACACACCGACAACGAGATCCTCATCGCCGCCCCCGTGGACCTGGTCTGGGAGATCACCAACGACCTGGAGAACTGGCCGCAGCTGTTCAGCGAGTACGCGGCCGTGGAGGTGCTGGAGCGCGAGGGCGACAGCACCACCTTCCGGCTGACCATGCACCCCGACCAGAACGGCACCGTCTGGAGCTGGGTCTCCGAGCGCACCACCGACCGCCGCGCGCTCGCCGTCCGGGCCAGGCGGGTCGAACCCGGCCCGTTCGAGTTCATGGACATCCGCTGGGAGTACGCGGAGGTGCCGGACGGCACCAGGATGCGCTGGATCCAGGACTTCGCCATGAAACCGACCGCCCCCGTCGACGACGAGGCGATGACCAACCACATCAACCGCAACTCGCGGACCCAGATGGAGCTGATCCGGGACAAGGTCGAGAAGCAGGTCGGGGGCTGAACCCGGTGCACCGCGCCCTGATCGTCGCCCGGATGAGGCCCGAGTCGGCCTCCGACATCGCGAGCGTCTTCGAGACCTCCGACCGCGGCGAGCTGCCGCACCTGATCGGTGTCACCGGCCGCAGCCTGTTCCAGTTCGGTGACCTCTACCTGCACCTCATCGAGGCCGACCGCCAACCCGGCCCCGAAGTCGCCAAGCTGGCCGGCCACCCGGAGTTCCGGGAGGTCAGCCGGCAGCTGACGGCCTACGTGCAGGCCTACGACCCCGCGACCTGGCGGGAGCCGAAGGATGCGATGGCCCGCGAGTTCTACCGCTGGGAGCGCCCCGGCACCGTGTCCTGACGGTCCACCGCGGCCGGAGCGGTCGCGGTGGCACCGGCCGTCGCACGAACCGCCGCAGCACGAACCGCCGTCCGACGGCGGGTCCGAGGCCCGAGCCCGTCGGGCGGAGCTGGAGGAACCCCACCATGGTCGACACCGACGACCGGCCGGCGGCCGGCACCGCCGAGTGGGTGCGGTGCGAACACTGCGCCGCCCTGGTCTACGGCAAACGGTTCCTCCGGACCCTGCGGGTCTGCCCGGACTGCGGCTGGCACGCCCGGCTGACGGCCGGACAGCGACTGCGGCAACTGCTCGACCACAAGTCCGCGCGGCCCATCGGGCACATCGAGCCGATGCACGACCCGCTGGGGTTCACCGACAGCCGGCCGTACACCGACCGGCTGACCGACGCCCGCAGCAGCACCGGGATGCGCGAGGCCGTGATCTGCGTGACGGGCACCATCGAGCACCACCCGGTGGTGGTCGCCGCGATGGACTTCCGGTTCCTCGGCGGCAGCCTCGGCTGCGGCGTCGGCGGGCTCGTCACCGAGGCGGCCCACACCAGCCTCCGCCTCCGCCGGCCGCTGCTGCTCGTCACGGCGTCCGGCGGAGCGCGGATGCAGGAGGGCGTGCTCTCGCTGATGCAGATGGCCAAGACCGCGCAGGCCCTGGCCGAACTCGACGAGGCGGGCATCCTGGTGGTCTCGCTGATCACCGATCCCACCTACGGCGGAGTGGCGGCCTCCTTCGCCACCCTCGCGGACGTGATCATCGCCGAGCCCGGCGCCCGGATGGGCTTCGCCGGGCCCCGGGTGATCGAACAGACCACCGGGGAGACCCTGCCGGAGGGCTTCCAGACGGCCGAGTTCCTGCTCGAACACGGCATGGTGGACGACGTGGTGCCGAGGCCGCAGCTGCGCCCGACCCTCGGCAAACTGCTGGGCCTGGGCTCCCCGCCGGCCGCCGCCCACCGGGCGGCGGCCCCGGACCCCGTCATCCCGGTCATCGTCGAGGTGGCCGCCGCCGGCCCGCGGGCCGACGAGCCGTCGGACGGACCGGGCCGGGACTCCTGGGAGGCCGTCCGGCTCGCCAGGCACCCGGACCGCCCGAGCACCCTCGACTACATCGGCCACCTGCTGGAGGACTTCCACGAACTGCACGGCGACCGCCTGCAGGAGGACTGCCCCGCCATCGTCGGCGGGCCGGGCCGGCTGGACGGCCGGGCGGTGATGCTGATCGGCCATCACAAGGGCGGCTCCGACCTGGCCGAACGCCGTCGCCGCCGGTTCGGCATGCCCGGCCCCGCCGGCTACCGCAAGGCCGCGCGGCTGATGCGGATGGCCGCCAAGCTGGGACTGCCGCTGGTCACCCTCGTCGACACCCCGGGGGCCAACCCGGGCCGGGACGCGGAACGCGGCGGCCAGGCCGGCGCCATCGCCGAGAACCTGCGGCTGATGTCGAGACTGCCGGTGCCCATCGTCGCCGTGCTGATCGGCGAGGGCGGCAGCGGCGGAGCGCTCGCGCTGGCCGTCGCCGACCGGGTGCTGGTCAGCGCCAACGGCGTCTACTCCGTGATCAGCCCCGAGGGCTGCGCCGCCATCCTCTGGAAGGACCACGGCGCGGCGCCCGCCGCGGCCGCCGCGATGCGGCTGCACTCGGGCGAACTCCTCAGACTCGGCGTGGTCGACGGGATCGTGCCCGAGCCCTCCGGCGGCGCCCACCAGGACCACGCCGGCGCGGCCACCCTGCTCGGTACGGCGGTCAGCGCGGCGCTGGCCGAACTCATCCCCTGGGAGCCCGAGCGGCTGCTCCAGGAACGCAAGAGCCGGTTCCATCGCTTCGGCACGGCCGAGGCACCGGCGGGCGGAAGAGGTTCACAGTGATTCCGAACACCGACCAGCACAGCCAGGACGACGCAGTCCTGCCCACCTCCGGCCCGGCGGACCTGGAGTCGGTCTGCCGCAGCGTCGCCGAACTGGCCCGCGCCGCGCCGAAGGCGCCGAGCAGGATCAAGCTGCGGCACGGCTCGACCACGGTGGAGATGGAGTGGACGGCCGCACCGGCCGCGGACCGTCCGGCCCCGGCCGAAGCCGGCCCCGAGCAGCCGCCCGCCCTCCCGGCCGACGGCCTGGACCACCTGTGCGCGCCGATGGTGGGCACCTTCTACCACTCCCGCGAGCCGGGGACGCCGCCCCTGGTGTCCGTCGGCGACCTGGTCCGCCCCGGCCAGGCCGTCGGGATCCTGGAGGTGATGAAGATGATGAGCACCATCGAGGCGGACCGGAGCGGCCGGGTGGTCGAGATCCTGGTCCCGGACGCCCAGGCGGTGGAGTACCAGCAGCGCCTGATCGCCCTGGAACCCCTCGTCCCGGCGGAGGACGGCTGATGTTCACCGCCGTGCTCATCGCCAACCGCGGCGAGATCGCCCTGCGGGTCGCCCGGACCTGCCGCGAACTCGGCATCCGGACGGTGGCGGTGCACTCCACCGCCGACCGCGACTCCGCGGTCGTCCGCTTCGCCGACGAGTCCGTGCACATCGGCCCTTCGGCGTCCCGGCGCAGCTACCTGCACATCCCGTCCCTGATCGAGGCGGCCCGGCAGACCGGGGCCGAGGCCATCCACCCCGGCTACGGATTCCTCTCGGAGGACCCGGACTTCGCCGAGATCTGCCAGGTGAACGGGATCACCTTCATCGGCCCGCCGGCCGAGCTCATGCAGCAGCTCGGCGACAAGGCCATGGCCCGGACCCTGATGGCGCAGGCCGGACTGCCGGTGCTGCCCGGCAGCGACGGGGCACTGACCGGCCCGGGGGAGGCGGAGGCCGTCGCCCGCCAGGTCGGCTGCCCGGTGATCCTCAAGGCCGTCGCCGGTGGCGGCGGGCGCGGCATGGCCGTGGTCCGCGCCCTGGACGAGCTGCCGCGCGCCTTCACCGAGACCCGGGCCCACGCCCGGACGGTCTTCGGCGACGAACGGCTCTACCTGGAACGGTTCGTCGACGACGCCCGGCACATCGAGGTCCAGGTGCTCTGCGACGGGCACGGGTCGGCCGTCCACCTCGGGGAGCGCGACTGCTCGGTGCAGCGCCGGCACCAGAAGCTGATCGAGGAGTCGCCCGGCCCGAGCCTGACCCCGGAGCTGCGCGAGGCGGTCTGTGCCGCAGCCGTCAAGGGCGCCCTGGCGGTCGGCTACGTCGGAGCGGCCACCTTCGAGTTCGTCCTCGCGCCGTCCGGCGAGTTCTACCTGATGGAGATCAACTGCCGGCTCCAGGTCGAGCACCCGGTCACCGAGATGGTCACCGGGATCGACATCGTCCGCGAGCAGCTCACCATCGCCGCCGGGCTGCCGCTGACCCTCCGCCAGGAGGACGTCCAACCGCGCGGCGTCGCCCTGGAGTGCCGGGTCAACGCCGAGGACCCGGCCCGGGACTTCACGCCGACACCCGGCCTGCTGACCGAGTTCGTGCCCCCGGGCGGCCAGTTCGTCCGGGTCGACACCCACGCCTACCCCGGCTGGTACGTCGGGCCCGACTACGACTCGCTGCTCGCCAAGACCGTCGTCTGGGCCCCCGACCGGGCCCAGGCACTCGCCCGGATGGACCGCGCGCTGAGCGAGTTCCGGATCGACGGCACCGGGCTGCGCACCACGGTCGGCTTCCTGCGCCAGGTTCTCGCCCACCCCGACTTCCGGTCCGCGCAGCACACCACCGGGCTGGTCGAGGCGATGGGCCGGCGCCGCGTGGGCTGACCACAGGGGCGCGGGGAACTGCGCGAGGGCGGGAGGCAACGGTCTGCACTCTTCCGACTTCGCGCAGTTCCCCGCGCCCCTGTTGTGGTTGATCGGCTGCCTACTGGCGAACCGGCACGGTGCTGTCGAAGGCGTGCAGGTACGGGTTGACCGGCCGGACGTCCTTCACCCGCAGGCCGGCGTCGGTCATCAGCCCGAGCAGGCTCTCCCGGGAGTGCTTGGCGCCGCCGACGTTCAGGAGCAGCAGCAGGTCCATCGCCGTGGTGAACCGCATCGAGGGGGTGTCGTCGACGAGGTTCTCGACGACCACGACCCGGGCTCCCGGGCGGGCGGCCGCGACGACGTTGCGCAGCGTCCGGCGGGTGCTGTCGTCGTCCCACTCCAGGATGTTCTTGATGATGTAGAGATCGGCGCGGACCGGGATCGCCGAGCGGCAGTCTCCGGCCACGAGTTCGGTCCGGTCGGCCAGTGTGCCGCCCGCGCGGAGCCGGGGGTCGGCGTGGGCGATCACCTGCGGCAGGTCGAGCAGCGTCCCGTGCAGCGCCGGGTACTTCTCCAGCAGGCCCGCGAGCACGTGCCCCTGGCCGCCGCCGATGTCCGCCACGCTCGACACCCCGTCGAGGTCGAGGAAGGCCGCGAGGTCGTCGGCGGACTGCCTGCTGGAGTGGGTCATCGCCTTGTCGAACACCCGGGCCGAGTCCCCGGCGTCGTCGTGCAGGTAGTCGAAGAACTCCTTGCCGTAGAGGTCGGGGAAGATGTTCCGTCCGCTGCGGACGGCCTCGTCCAGCCGGGGCCAGGCCTGCCACGTCCACGGTTCGGTGCACCAGAGGGCGATGTAGCGGAGGCTGTTCGGCGCGTCCTCGCGGAGCTGGCGGGACATGTCGGTGTGGGCGTAGCGGCCGTCGTCCGTCTCGGTGAAGACGCCGTGGCTGGCGAGTGCGCGCAGGAGCCGGCGCAGTGGCCGCGGCTCGGCCCGGACGGCTGCGGCCAGGTCCTCGGCGGTCGCCGGTTCCTCGCCGAGCGCGTCGGCGATCCCCAGCGAGGCGGCCGCGCGGACGGCCGCGGCACAGGCCGCGCCGAAGACGAGTTCCCGCAGGCGCATGGCCGACTGCGGGGACGGCGCGGGCGACGGGGCCGGCGGCCGGGCGGTGGAAGAAGGTTCTGTGGCGGTCATCGGCCACCTCTCTCGTGGTGGGCACCGGGCCCGGGTCGGGCCGGTCGGATCAGCAGTGGCCGGCCGGTTCGGAGACCCGGCAGGTGTTCGCGGTGAAGATGTTGTCCGTCCCGGTGTCGCGGTCGGCGAGATCGGACGGCCCGTTGCGGAGCACGGTGTTGTCCTGGACGGTGATCCGGGAGTTCGGGGCGCCCACCAGGCTCCGGTAGAGCACGATGCCGCCGGACATCGGCGAGGCGCCGCGGTTGTCCTCCACCCGGTTGTCCGTCACCCGGGTGTCCTCCGCGCCGGTGAGCAGGATGCCGGTGCCCTGGATGTAGGCGAGCCGGGGGTTGGGCGGGCAGTACTTGTTGTTCCCGTACACGTGGTTGCGGCGGACGGTCAGCGCGCCCGGCCGGGGGACGCCGTCGTCCCCCACGACGAACACGCCGCCGCAGTTGCCGGAGATCGCGTTGTGCTCGACCGTGAGCTCCCGGGCCCGCCGGACCACGACGCCGATGCGGTTGCCGACGAGCCGGTTGTCGCTGATCACGGCCCCCCGGGTGTCGATCGCGCCGCCCTTCTCGTCGGCGGCGTTCGCGAGGAAGACACCGGCCTGGCCGTTGTTGCGGGCCTCGTTGCCGCGCACCACGGACCGGGTGGACCTCTCCTGGCTGATCCCCTCCTCGCCGTTGTCCTGGGCCAGGACGTCCCGGACCTGGAGCCTGTCGGTCCCCGAGGCCGAGATGCCGTTCCGCTTGAACCCCTGGACGGTCAGCGACTCGATCCGCACGCCCGAGAGCGGCTGGGCGGCGGTGCCCGTGACACAGATGCCGTGCCCGGCCGTGGCACAGGCGTTGGCGTCGGCGGGCAGGCCGGCGCCCGGCGCGATCACCGTGTCCCGTCCCAGCCCGCGCAGCGTCAGGTGCGAACGGGTGATCAGGACACTCTCCCGGTAGGTGCCCGGAAGGATCTGGATGCCGTCGCCGTTGGCCGAGCGGTCCACCGCGCGCTGGATCGACTCACCCGGGTGGACGATGCGCCAGGTGGCGGCGTGGGCGGGCGGAGCCCCGCCCAGACCGGCGATCAGGGCCGCGACGGCGGCGGCCAGGTGGTGGGTCGGTCGCATGGGCATCGGCTGGTGACCTGCCTTCCGGGAGTCCCGCGCGGCCGGTGGTCACGCGGAGGTACCGGATCGAAGCTATGGCGGATCCACGCCGCCCGCCACTCACGGTAGTCATCTGGTGGCCGGGTGCGACGGCTTGCGCCCGGCCGGTGTGCCCGGGCGCACATTGCCCGGCCCGTACCCCGGGTGAAAGAGTGCGGACCATGGTCCAGCCCTCCGCGCTCCCGACTGAGCAGCACCTCGCCCCCGCCGCCGTCTTCGACTGGCTCGACGAGGCGGCCGCCCTGCGCGCGGGCGCGGGGCTGACCCGGACCCTGCGCAGCCGCCCCGCCGAGGACCCCGTCCTCGACCTGGCGAGCAACGACTACCTGGGCCTGGTCCACCACCCCGCCGTCACCCGGGCCGCCGCCGACGCCGCGCTGCGCTGGGGCGGCGGCGCCACCGGCTCTCGCCTGGTCACCGGCACCACCGCCCTGCACACCGAACTGGAGGCCGAGCTGGCCGAGTTCTGCGGTGCGGAGGCGGCCCTGGTCTTCTCCAGCGGCTACGCGGCCAACCTTGCCGCGCTCACCGCGCTCACCGACCCGGACACCCTGATCGTCTCGGACGCCTACAACCACGCCTCGCTGATCGACGGCTGCCGGCTCTCCCGCGCCGCCGTCCACCGGGCCCCGCACGACGACCCGGACGCCGTCCGCGAGGTGCTCGCCGCCCGCACCCACCGGCGGGCGCTGGTGGTCAGCGACACCGTCTTCTCGGTGGACGGCAACGCCGCCCGGCTGCCCGAACTCTCCGCCGCCGCCCGGGCGCACGGCGCCGCGCTGCTGGTGGACGACGCGCACGGCCTCGGCGTGCTCGGCGCAGGCGGCCGGGGCGCACTCGCCGCCGCCGGGCTGGCGGGGCAGCCCGACACCGTCGCCACCGTGACGCTCTCCAAGTCGCTCGGCTCGCAGGGCGGCGCGGTGCTCGGTCCGCGCCGGGTGATCGACCACCTGGTGGAGACCGCCCGGACCTTCATCTTCGACACCGGCCTCGCCCCCGCCGCCGTCGGCGCGGCGCTCGGCGCGCTGCGCCTGCTGCGCGCCGAACCGCACCGCGCCGACCGTGCCCGCGAGGTCGCCCGCACACTCTCCGCCCGGCTCACGGCCGCCGGCCTGCGGGCCAGCGCACCGGACGCCGCCGTGGTCTCCGTCCGCGCCCCCGGACCCGAGGCGGCCGTCGCCTGGGCCGCCGACTGCCGCAGCGCCGGACTCGCCGTCGGCTGCTTCCGCCCGCCGTCCGTCCCGGACGGCGTCTCGCGGCTGCGGCTGACCGCCCGGGGTGATCTGACGGAGCGTCAGATCGCCGAGGCGGTGCGGATCGTGACGGCGACCGCCCCGGTCGGTGCCTGACCGGCACCCGGGCGCGGGGGAGCGGTGTCAGCTCTCCCGCCGGACGGCCAGCAGCGCCGAGTCGTCGGTGGGGCTGCCGTCGCTGTACTGCCGGACATCCGCGAGCAGGTGGTCCAACAGTGCCTCCGGGCCGAGCGCCGGGGCCTCGGCCAGCCGCTCGGCCACCGGGTAGAACCGCCCGTCCGCGTCCCGGGACTCCGAGAGCCCGTCGGTGTAGAGCAGCAGCAGGTCACCGCGCCGCAGCGACAGCCGCTCGGCCCGGTACCGGCCGCCGGTCAGGGCGAGCAGCCCGAGCGGCGGCGCGTACGAGGCCGGTTCGAGCGCCCGCACCCGGCCCGCCCGGTCCAGCAGCAGCGGCGCCGGGTGCCCGCAGTTCACCACCTCGCCCGCCAGGGCGCCGTCCGCACCGCCGCTCCCGGGCGGCTCCGTGCCGACCAGCACCGCCGTGACGAACCGGCCGCCCTCGGGGCGGCGGGCCAGCGCGGCGTCCAGCCGCTCGGCCACCCGCGCGAGGTCGGCCTCCGTCCGCGCGGCCTCCCGGAAGACCCCGAGGACGTCGGCGGCGGTGTCCACCGCGCCCAGCCCCTTGCCCTCCACGTCCCCGAGCAGGACGCGCACGCCGTACCGGGTGTCCAGCACCTCGTACAGGTCCCCGCCGATCCGCGCCTCGGCGGCGGCCGCCGCGTACCGGACGGCGATCCGCAACGGCCCGACCCGGGGCGGGACGGGCCGCAGCAGGGCCCGCTGGGCCGCCTCCGCCACCGACCGGACCTGCCGCAGCTCGTGCTCCCGGGCGGCGACGACCACGACGTTGGCGGCGCTGGCCAGGGTGACCGAGACGATGGCCGCCAGCGCGGCGACGTGCACGGCGGTGGCGACGTCCGGATTGACCAGCGAGAGCAGCGCCGCCGCCACGGCGGCCAGCGCCCCCGCGATCAGCGGGACCCGGACACTGCGCGTCCCGGACCCGGCCAGCACCGGCACGCTCGCCAGCACCGGTGAGACGGTGGTCTGCGGCCCGGTCAGCAGGTCCGCCAGCACGGCGGCGGTGAGCAGCAGGTACGCGGCCACCAGCAGCCCGCGCGACCGGCGCGGACCGGGCTGCCGCGCGAGCCGGGCCTGCCGGGCTGACTCCTGCTGCACGCTCGGACCTCCTGCCCCCATCGTGGCCGCCGTCGGGGCTCCCCGCACCCGCGCGGCGCCGGCCCGGTGGGCGCGGACTCCTCACGCGCGGCCCCTCACGCGCTCCGGGGCGGTGCCTTCTTCCTGGCCCGGCTCGGCTGGACCCTGGTGGGCTCGCCCGCCGTCTTCGGGTGGTCCGGCGGGTAGGGCAGGTCGCCGACCCCGTGGTCGCGGGCCTGGCGTTCGCCCAGCTCCAGCAGGGTGTCCAGGCCGAAGGCGTGCTCCTCCCCGATGGCCCGACGCCGGAGAGCTGCACCTACCGGCAGGTGGAGGAGCCGGTGGGCTACGACCTCGCGGAGCTGCTCGGGCCCTGAGCCGCCGTCGGACCTTACGGGCGGTCCAGGCGCCAGATCACGTCCGTGCCGCTCTCGCCGCACGCGAGTTCCTGCTGGGCGGGCCGTCGCAGGCGCTCGGTGAAGCCGAGCCGGCGCGGGACGGCGGCGCTCGCCAGGTTGGCGGCGTCGTGGACGATTTCGAGGTGGCCGATCCCGGGGAGCGCGAACGCCTGCTCGACGAGCGCGGCCGCCGCGCGGACGACGAAGCCCCGGCCGGTCGCGGCGGGGTGCAGCCAGTAGCCGATCTCGCGCCCGGCGGGGTCGGCGTCGGCGTCGCGCAGGAAGAACGCGCAGTTCCCGACCACCCGGCCGTCCGAGACGAGCGCGTAGCTGTAGGCCTCGCCGGCCAGCCAGTTCGCCTCGGCGCGCTCCAGGTACTCGGCGGTCGACTGCCGGCTGTGGTGGGCGACCCAGGGCATCCAGGGGCGCAGGTGGTCCAGGGACTCCTCGATCACCTGGAAGAACTCGTCGAGATCCTGCCCGGGCACCCAGCGGCGCAGTGTCAGGTCTTCCAGGGCGATGGTGTCGGGAGGCTGTTCCATGATCCGAATCCTGGGTGCGGCGGGCCTGGCCTGGCAAGAGCTTTTCCCGGGCCCGGCCGGTGCGCCGCCGCCGAGCCGTCGGCGGGGGTGGCGTCCCCCCGGGACCGGTCGGCGGCACGGCGCGTGCCGCCGCCGACGAAAACGGACGGATCATCACCATTCGTCGGCCGGCGGCGCGTTCTGCCGGGTAAAGAATTGTCCGGGGGTTGTCAAAGTCCTTCTGGGTACCGGGCGGCGCGAACTAGCTTCAGGGTTTGTGAAAATACGACGATCACACCCACTTGCTTTCATCACCGCCGCGCTCGCCGCGCTCACCCTCGCACTGCTCGGCCCGGTGACCGCCCGGGCGAGCGCCGCGACCACCGCGACCGCCGCCGCCAAGGCCGGCACCGTCCGCAACGGCGCCAGCCAGCCCGTCTACTCCTACGCCGACGCCATCCGGGAGACCGTCTGGGTCGACACCGGCCTGGACGGCGACGGCAACGGCCACACCGACCGGGTGGCCGCCGACATCATCCGGCCGAGCGAGCCCGCCGCCGCCGGCCTCAAGATCCCGGTCATCATGGACGCCAGCCCGTACTACGCCTGCTGCGGGCGGGGCAACGAGAGCCAGCTGAAGACGTACGACGCCCAGGGCCGGCCGGTGCAGTTCCCGCTCTACTACGACAACTACTTCGTCCCGCGCGGCTACGCCGTGGTGCTGGTCGACCTGGCCGGCACCAACCGCTCGGACGGCTGCGTGGACGTCGGCGGCCCCTCCGACGTCACCTCGGCCAAGGCGGTGGTGGACTGGCTGAACGGCCGGGCCGCCGGCTACAGCAGCGCCACCGGCGGCGCGGCCGTCACGCCGGGCTGGACGAACGGCTCGGTCGGCATGATCGGGAAGTCCTGGGACGGCACCATCGCCAACGGCGTCGCGGCCACCGGCGTGCAGGGCCTGAAGACCATCGTGCCGATCTCCTCGATCAGCTCCTGGTACGACTACTACCGCTCGGACGGCGCCGCGCTCTACGACGGCACGCCCGCCGACCTGTCGAGCGTGGTGGAGTCCTCCGCCGCCGCCTCGCGGTGCTCCGCCGTGCAGAAGCAGCTCGCCGCCGGCTCGCCCGCCAACGGGAACTGGAGCACGCTCTGGCAGCAGCGCGACTACGTCGCCTCGGCGGCCAAGGTGCGCGCCAGCGTCTTCGTGGTGCACGGGATGCAGGACCTCAACGTCCGCGACATCAACTTCTCCCAGTGGTGGACGGCGCTGGCCCGGACCGGCGTCGACCGCAAGATCTGGCTCTCCCAGACCGGCCACGTCGACCCGTTCGACTACCGGCGCGGTCCGTGGGTGGACACCCTGCACAGCTGGTTCGACCACTACCTGCTCGGCGTCGACAACGGCATCCAGCTCGCCCCCGCCGCCGACGTCGAGCGGGCCCCAGACCAGTGGACCCAGGACCGGACCTGGCCCGCGCCGGGGACGGTGACCAGCACCCTCGGGCTGAAGCCCGGCACGCTCACCACGGCCGCCGGCGGCGGCACGGCACGCTTCACCGACAACGCCTCGCACGGCGAGAACGACTGGGCGGCCGCCGCCGACACCGCCACCCCGGACAAGACGGCCTTCACCACCGGCCCGCTCACCCAGGACCTGCGGATGTCGGGCGGCGGTTCGATCACCCTCAGCGTCAAGTCCTCCACCAGCAGCGCGCACCTGAGCGCGGTCCTGGTCGACCTCGGTCCGGCCGCGATCCGCGACTACCAGGGCTCGGGCGAGGGCATCACCACCCTGGCCACCCGCTCCTGCTGGGGGGACAGCACGGCCGGCGACAGCGCCTGCTTCCTGGACACCGCCGCCGACACCGCCCAGGTGGGCTACACCGTCTTCAGCCGGGGCTGGGCCGACCTCGGGCACTACGCCGGGCTGGCCAAGGCCGTCACCCTCACCCCGGGCAAGGCCTACTCGATCACCTTCGACCTGGCCGGCACCGACCACGTGGTGCCCGCCGGCCACCGGCTCGCACTGATCGTGGCCGGGACGGACAACGGGCTGCTCAACCCGCCCGCGAGCGACCCGACCGTGACCGTCGACCTGGCGCACTCCAGCCTCCGGCTGCCGCTGGTGGGCGGGGCCGGCACACTGCCGAAGACGGTCCGGCCGGCCGGCGGCGCCCTGCTGCGCGGGCTCGCCGGCCCGGTCGTGCGACCTGACACCTTCCGCTAGCGGATCCTCCGTACGGGTGGCCCACGGCACGTCCTGCGGGCCGCCCGTACGCAGCTCGGGCAGGATCGTGAAGCCCAGCTGTGGTCGCCCTTAAGAATTCCTCGATGGACCGGACCGGGCACCACCAGGCAGATTGCAGGTGCCCGGTCCGGCAGGCGCCGTACGCCGGGCTCCCTTGGCCTGCCCACACCAGGTCCGATCCACCATGTGTCAGGAGCCCACGCCGTGAAGGCACTCGTCAAGCACAAGGCCGAGCCCGGCCTCTGGCTGATGGACGTCCCGAAGCCCGAGATCGGCCCCGGCGAGGTGCTGATCAAGGTGCTGCGCACCGGCATCTGCGGGACCGACCTGCACATCCGCAAGTGGGACGGCTGGGCCCAGCAGACCATCAAGACGCCGCTGACGCTCGGTCACGAGTTCGTCGGCGAGGTCGCCGAGATCGGCGCGGCCGTCGCGGACATCAACGTCGGCGACCTGGTCAGCGGCGAGGGCCACCTGGTCTGCGGCAAGTGCCGCAACTGCCTGGCCGGCCGCCGCCACCTGTGCCGCAACACCATCGGCCTCGGCGTCGGCCGGGACGGCGCGTTCGCCGAGTTCGTGGCGCTGCCCGCCTCCAACGTCTGGGTGCACCGGGTGCCCGTCGACCTCGACGTGGCCGCGATCTTCGACCCGTTCGGCAACGCGGTGCACACCGCGCTGTCCTTCCCGATGGTCGGCGAGGACGTCCTGATCACCGGCGCCGGACCGATCGGCATCATGGCCGCCGCCGTCGCCAAGCACGCGGGCGCCCGGCACGTGATGATCACCGACGTCAGCCCGTACCGGCTCGACCTGGCCCGCGAGGTCGGTGTCTCGCTGGCGCTCAACGTCGCCGAGCACACCATCGAGGAGGGCCAGCAGAAGCTGGGCCTGCGCGAGGGCTTCGACGTCGGCCTGGAGATGTCCGGCCGTCCCGAGGCGCTGCAGTCGATGATCGCCAACATGACCCACGGCGGCAAGATCGCCATGCTGGGCCTGCCCGCCGAGGACTTCCCGGTCGACTGGGCCCGCGTCGTCACCTCGATGATCACCCTCAAGGGCATCTACGGACGCGAGATGTTCGAGACCTGGTACGCGATGTCGGTGCTGCTGGAGGGCGGCCTCGACCTCAGCCCGGTGATCACCGGCCGTTACGCCGCCGACGACTTCGAGGCCGCCTTCGACGAGGCCGCGAGCGGCCGCTGCGGGAAGATCATCCTCGACTGGACCGTCTAGCGGCTCCGCCGGTAGGCAGGGCGCCGGCCCGAACAGGGGCGCGAGGCTCTGTTTGATGAACTACGTGCGCGATGCGGAAGGTGCGGCGCCGTCGCTTCCGATTGCGCGCAGTTCCCCGCGCCCCCACCAGTTACCCGACTGCCTTCAGAACCCGTAAACCTCGTCAAGGAGCCCGCCGCGATGTTCGATTCCGTCCGTGAAGATGTAGCCGCCACCCTCGGAGAGATCCGCGACGCCGGGCTGTTCAAGCCCGAGCGCGTGATCGGGACGCCGCAGAGCGCCTCCGTCACCGTCACCGCCGGCGGCCGCCCGGGCGAGGTGCTGAACTTCTGCGCCAACAACTACCTGGGCCTCGCCGACCACCCGGACGTCCTCGCCGCCGCCAAGGACGCGCTGGACCGCTGGGGCTACGGCATGGCCTCCGTCCGCTTCATCTGCGGTACCCAGGACGTCCACAAGCAGCTGGAGGACCGCCTGTCGGCCTTCCTGGGGCAGGAGGACACCATCCTGTACTCCTCCTGCTTCGACGCCAACGGCGGCGTCTTCGAGACCCTGCTGGACGAGCGCGACGCCGTCATCTCGGACGCGCTCAACCACGCCAGCATCATCGACGGCATCCGGCTCTCCAAGGCCCGCCGCCACCGCTACGCCAACCGCGACCTCGCCGACCTGGAGAAGCAGCTCCAGGACACCCAGGACGCCCGCCGCCGCCTGATCGTCACCGACGGCGTGTTCTCGATGGACGGCTACGTCGCCCCGCTGCGCGAGATCTGCGACCTGGCCGACCGCTACGACGCGATGGTGATGGTCGACGACTCGCACGCGGTCGGCTTCGTCGGCCCCGGCGGCCGCGGCACGCCCGAGCTGCACGGCGTGATGGACCGGGTCGACATCATCACCGGCACCCTCGGCAAGGCCCTCGGCGGCGCCTCCGGCGGCTACGTCGCGGCCCGCCGCGAGATCGTGGCGCTGCTGCGCCAGCGTTCGCGCCCGTACCTGTTCTCCAACTCGCTGGCCCCGGTGATCGCCGCCGCCTCGCTCAAGGTCCTCGACCTGGTCGAGGAGTCGGCCGAGCTGCGCGAGCGGCTCGCCGCCAACACGGCACTCTTCCGGACGAAGATGACCGAGGCCGGATTCGAGATCCTGCCGGGCGACCACCCGATCGCCCCGGTCATGATCGGCGACGCGGCCAAGGCCGGCCGGCTCGCCGAACTGCTGCTGGAGCGCGGCGTGTACGTGATCGGCTTCTCCTTCCCGGTGGTCCCGCACGGCGCCGCCCGGATCCGGGTCCAGCTGTCCGCCGCGCACTCCACCGAGGACGTCGAGCGGGCCGTCGCGGCCTTCGTGGACGCCCGCGGCGCGCTCGGCGAGTGAGCACGAAGCACCCCTGAACGGAGCCCGGCACCGGCCCCCGCGGACCTCGGACGATCAAGGTCCACGGGGGCCGATGCCGAGTTGGTATCGGGAGCACCGGGGCCGCGGGCGGCTTCGGGGCGCATACTGGAGTCAATGACCAGGACAGCCGCGGCCCGGCGCTCTCTGCCCACCAGTCCCTTCAAAGCCCAACCTGTTGCCCCGATCGAGAACTACGAAGTCGGGGACCGAGTGAATCACGACCGGTTCGGCCTCGGCCGGGTCATCGGTGTTGAGGAGGAGGTCGCCGTACTCGTCGACTTCGGTTCTCACCAGCAGCGATGCCGTAGTCCGTACGCCAAACTGGTCAAGCTCTGAGACCAGCCGATCAGGCAGCGTCCACCGCAGGTGGGCGCTGCCGGTCGTTTGCCCGCCCGCCGTTCGGCTGGCCGCCGTTCGCCCCGGCTGCGGTGCTGCGGCCCTGACCGGTGGCCCGGCGCGCGTCCTCGCGCCGCACCTGGCCCTCGCCCTGCCGCTGCCCCTGCCGCTGCCCTGAGCGGCGGCCGTGGTCACCGCCCCGGCGCGGCCGCTCGACCACCGGGTCCGGGATGCTGACCGGGATGCCCGAGGGCGCCTGGGCCCCGGTGATCCGGCTCAGCTCGTCGTCGGTGGAGTGCACCCGGGCCGAGTGCGGGGTGATGCCCGCGGTGGACATCATCCGGGTCATCTCGCGGCGCTGGCCCGGCAGCACCAGCGTCACGACGGTGCCCGACCCGCCCGCGCGGGCGGTGCGGCCGCCGCGGTGCAGGTAGTCCTTGTGGTCGGTCGGCGGGTCGACGTTCACCACCAGGTCGAGGCCGTCCACGTGGATGCCCCGGGCCGCGACGTTGGTCGCCACCAGCGCGGTGACGGCGCCGCTGCGGAACTGCTCCAGGGTGCGGGTGCGCTGCGGCTGGGACTTCCCGCCGTGCAGCGCGGCCGCCTTGACGCCGCTGGCCAGCAGGTCGGCGACCAGGCGGTCGGTGCCGTCCTTGGTGTCCAGGAACATGATCACCCGGCCGTCCCGGGCCGCGATCCTGGTCGCGGTGGCGGACTTGTCGCCGCTGGCCACGTGCAGCACGTGGTGCTCCAGCGTGGTCACGGCGCCGGCCGACGGGTCCACCGAGTGGGTGACGGGGTCGGAGAGGTAGCCGCGCACCAGGCGGTCGATGTTGCGGTCCAGGGTCGCGGAGAACAGCATCCGCTGCCCGTCCCGGTCGACCTGGTCCAGCAGCGCCGTGACCTGCGGCATGAAGCCCATGTCGGCCATCTGGTCGGCCTCGTCCAGCACGGTGATCCGCACCGCGTCCAGCCGGCAGTCGCCGCGCTCGATCAGGTCCGCCAACCGCCCGGGGGTGGCCACCACGACCTCCGCGCCGCGCCCGAGGGACTGCGCCTGCCGGCCGATCGGCATCCCGCCGACCACGGTGGTGAGCCGCAGCCGCACCGAATGGGCGTACGGGGTCAGCGCGTCGGTGACCTGCTGGGCCAGCTCGCGGGTCGGCACCAGCACCACGGCGAGCGGGCTTCGCGGCTCGGCCCGCTCGCCGGCGATCCGGGTGAGCAGCGCGAGCCCGAAGGCGAGGGTCTTGCCGGAGCCCGTCCGTCCTCGGCCGAGCACGTCCCGGCCGGCCAGGGCGTTCGGTAGCGTGGCGGCCTGGATCGGGAACGGCGTGGTGAGGCCCTCGCGGGCCAGCAGGCGCTGCACGGGGGCCGGCAGGTCGAGCGCCTCGAAGGTCTCGACCGGGGGCAGCGCCGGGGTGGTGCCCACCGGCACGGCGAACTCGGCGGGCCGGGACGGTGCGGTGCGGCGCCCGGAGGGGAAACGGGAGTTCGAACGGAATGTGCGGTCGCGATTCAAGGGGACCCTTCCTCGAAGGCGGCACGTATCGAGGAGGACATCGCGGCGCTGGCCGCACCGAGGTCGACACATACGGGCCGTGAATTGTTCGAAGCGTGGACGGGAAATGCCGTGCTTGATGCTTCGCCGGCGGCCCGGATGAAGCTGCGAGGTGACAGCAGCGAGTGTGGACCGATGTGCGGTACGACGAACCGTGCGATGGGTGCACCGTACGGTTTCCGGTGGGACGAACGCGGGGCCCGCACCGGAATGCGGGCCCCGCAGCGCGTGGCTCGTGCCACGCACACCATCAGATGATGGTGATGTTCTCCGCCTGCGGGCCCTTCTGGCCCTGCGTGACGTCGAACTCGACCTTCTGGCCCTCGGCCAGCTCGCGGAAGCCCTGGGCGTTGATGTTCGAGTAGTGGGCGAAGACGTCGGCGCCGCCGCCGTCCTGCTCGATGAAGCCGAAGCCCTTCTCGCCGTTGAACCACTTCACGGTACCGGTAGCCATATTTTTCTCCTTCTCAGGGGGGCAGTCACCCAGGTCCGGCGAAAACCGGCTAAAACAAAAATGCGCCTGGGACGGTTACAACCCGTCAGGCGCACATAGGTTCATGGGTACCAAAACTGCAACTACCAGAATTCTAGCAGAGGCGGGATCGAAGTGTCGGTATTGCCGGTAACGGGATCCCGCGCGCCGGATCCCGCCGGGGGGCGTCGCGGCGCTGGCACAATAGCCGGGTGATCGACGCCAGACGGTTGCGGACCCTGCGGGCCGTGGCCGACCACCGCACTGTGACAGCCGCGGCCGCCGCGCTGTACCTCACCCCCTCCGCCGTCTCCCAGCAGCTCGCCGCGCTGGAGCAGGAGACCGGGCACCACCTGCTGGCCCGCGACGGCCGTGGCGTCCGGCTGACCGCCGCCGGGGAGATCCTGCTCGGCCACGCCGACGCCGTGCTCGCCCAGCTGGAGCGGGCCGAGGCCGACCTCGCCGCGTACGGCTCCGGCGCGGCGGGCGAGGTCACGGTGGCGGCGTTCGCGACCGGCATCACGCTGGTGCTGGCCCCGGCGCTCACCGCGCTCGCCGCCTCCGCGCCCGGGCTGCGGCTCAAGGTGCTGGACGCCGAAGGGGACGCCAGCCTGCCGATGCTGCTCGACAGCCGGGCCGACATCGCGGTGGCCGTCGAGTACCGGGGGGCGCCCCGGGCGGACGACCGGCGGCTCACCCGGGTCCCGCTCTACGCCGAGCCCTTCGATGCGGTGCTGCCGCTGGCGCACCCGCTGGCCGCCGGAACCGGCCCGATAGCGGTCGCCGAACTGGCCGCCGAGCCGTGGATCGGCCCCTACCCCGGCAACCCCTGCCACGACGTGGTGCTGCTGGCCTGCGAGCACGCCGGGTTCCAGCCCCGGGTGCTGCACTCCTCGGACGACTTCCGCGCGGTGGTCGCGCTGGCCTCGGCGGGCGCGGGGGTGGCGCTGGTGCCGCGCTCGGCGCTGCGCGGCGCCGACCTCGCCGCCGTCTCGGTCCGGCCGGTGGACAGCGAGCTCGCCACCCGCAAGGTGTTCGCCGCCGTACGCAGCGGGGCGGACCAGCACCCGCTGATCCGCCCCGTCCTGGACGCCCTCACCGCCGCCGCGAGCGGCCTTTCGGTGAGCTGAGACCGGCGCCGGGCCGGGTACCGGGCCGGCGCCTGCGGCGGGTCCGTGCCCGTGTCCGGGTCAGTCGGTGATCTCGACGCCCTTCCAGAAGGCGACGTGGTCGGCGATGTGCGCCGCCTCGGGCAGCGGGTCGGGGTAGAACCAGGCGGCGTCGGGGTTCTCCGAGCCCGCCACCCGGACGGTGTAGTAGGAGGCGTTCCCCTTCCAGGGGCAGTGGGTCGTCGTCGCGGAAGGGCTCAGGAACGCCGCCCGCACCGACTCCGGAGGGAAGTAGTGGTTGCCCTCGACGATCGTGGTGTCCGGGCTCTCGGCGAGGATCTCGCCGTTCCATCGCGCAGTGGCCATGGGCCCATTGTGCCCGAGCGGACCGCCAACGGGCGGCTCCGTGTGCATCCTGACTGTTCAGCAGCCTTCGTGGCATATGCTGCTGACGCGGACGGACCCCGCGACGGCGCGGGGCGGCCACCAGACCCCGGCAGGAGCGGCCCGATGAGCGACCACGATCTCGACCCCGGCACCGAGGACCTTGGCACCGAGGCGATCCCGGTAGGGGTGATCGGGCTCGGCGACATCGCACAGAAGGCCTACCTGCCGGTCCTCACGGCACTGCCCGGTCTGGACCTGCGCCTGATGACCCGTGACAAGGCCAAGCTGGACCGCCTCGGCGACCAGTACCGCCTCCCGCACCGCTACACCGACCTCGGCGAGCTGATCGACAGCGGCCTGCGGGCCGCCTTCGTGCACGCCACCACCGACCAACACGTCCCGATCGTCGAGCAGCTGCTCACCGCCGGGGTGGACGTCTACGTGGACAAGCCGCTCGACCACACCCTCGACGGCGCCCGCCGCCTGGTCGACCTGGCCGAACGGACCGGCCGTTCACTGATGGTCGGCTTCAACCGCCGCCACGCACCGGGCTACCTGCTGGCCAAGGAGCGCCCGCGCGACCTGATCCTGCTGCAGAAGAACCGCGAGGGCGTCCCGGAGGCGCCCCGGACGGCGGTCTTCGACGACTTCGTGCATGTTGTGGATTGTCTTAGGTTTCTTGTGCCGGGGGAGATTCAGCATGTGGACGTCCGGGCTCGTAAGCGGGACGGGCTGCTGGAACACCTGGTGCTGACGCTGGCCGGGGACGGTTTCACGGCTCTGGGCATCATGAACCGGGTCAGCGGTTCGACCGAGGAGATCCTGGAGGTCTCCGGTGATGACTCCAAGCGTGCGGTGGTGAACCTCGCGGAGGTCATCGACCATCGTGGCCAGCCCACTGTCCGCCGGCGCGGCGACTGGGTCCCGGTGGCCCGCCAGCGCGGTATCGAGCAGATCGTGGTGAGCTTCCTGGACGCCGTCCGCGCCGGCCGGACCCTCGACGCCCGTGACGCCCTGCGCACGCACGAGCTCTGCGAGCTGATCGTCGAACGGATCGAGTCCTCCTGAGGCCACGTCAGAACCGCTGCACCCTCCCCGACGACGACGTTCCCGGGCGAACCTCCGCTCGCGGGCCGGACACCACGACGGAACCCGCGCGCTTGGCTGCGCCGGAGGGATCCCCGCGAGCGCGGGGCAGACCACTTCGTGACCTGCAACGCTACTGCCGCCAACCGCCGTACAGCATCAGTTCAAACAAGCCGACGCGCACCCAGGCCTAGCAGCAGGTCGGCAAGCAGGGGAAAGCCCCGAGCTCAGCCAGCTGCCCCACGGCTCAACCGAGCAATCCCGCGAGCGCGGGGCTGACCGTAAATTTACGAGGTGACCGGCCCGTAACTAGGAGCGATCCCCGCGAGCGCGGGGCGGACATCCGTCCGCTGAGCTTCGCAGCGGCCTGCGCGGAGCGATCCCCGCGAGCGCGGGGCGGACTGAGGTCGAGCGGCTTGGGCATCGTGCTTCGCTGAGCGATCCCCGCGAGCGCGGGGCGGACCACCAGCGCCTCGGCGTACTTGGCCGCGACCAGGAGCGATCCCCGCGAGCGCGGGGCGGACCTCCAGAGCGTGAACTTCCACATCTGCAACCTGGAGCGATCCCCGCGAGCGCGGGGCGGACGTCGCCGGGAACAGCTTCTCCCAGAGCCGCTGGGAGCGATCCCCGCGAGCGCGGGGCGGACGCGCGGCACCCGTGGCCCACGCCAAGGTCACCGGAGCGATCCCCGCGAGCGCGGGGCGGACGGACTGGCGTCCACATACCGTCTGCCCACGCCGGAGCGATCCCCGCGAGCGCGGGGCGGACTGGTCAGTAGTGGGAGGATCGCAGACCATCCGGGAGCGATCCCCGCGAGCGCGGGGCGGACGTCGACGGCGCGACGACCAGGTACTTCACCACGGAGCGATCCCCGCGAGCGCGGGGCGGACTGCTGGAGACCATCTGGACACAGGGCCGCTCGAGAGCGATCCCCGCGAGCGCGGGGCGGACCGGCGGTCAGATGATCCACGCCCCGCACACCGGGAGCGATCCCCGCGAGCGCGGGGCTGACCCGCCCACGTCGACGTTGTTCCAGTAGTCGGCGGAGCGATCCCCGCGAGCACGGGGCGGACTTCGACAGTCATGCGTGGCAGGGCCTGTGGGCGGAGCGATCCCCGCGAGCGCGGGGCAGACACGTCGTTGTGGTCGACCTTGACGAGGAGCTGGGAGCAATCCCCGCGAGCGCGGGGCGGACAGGGTGTGCGTGGTGTGCGACGTCCGGTCGCGGGAGCGATCCCCGCGAGCGCGGGGCAGACATCATCTGGAGTCCCGCCCACCTCACGAACATGGAGCAATCCCCGCGAGCGCGGGGCAGACAAGCTGTAGATGTTTTCCTGAGTGGTCACCATGGAGCGATCCCCGCGACCGCGGGGCAGACCTGGTCGGCGCGCCATGCCCGGTCAGGAGTGAGGAGCGATCCCCGCGAGCGCGGGGCAGACGAGTCCTGGGCGGCGGCACTGGTCCTGCCGCTGGAGCAATCCCCGCGAGCGCGGGGCAGACCACGGAGTCCCCTCGATGCCCGGCTACGGTCTCGGAGCGATCCCCGCGAGCGCGGGGCGGACTCATCCCCGCCGCCCAGCAAGGAGCCAGCCATGGAGCGATCCCCGCGAGCGCGGGGCGGCTCGACTTCGCACCCCGCTGTATGCCCCGACCTGGACGAGTTCGACACTGCCCTGACCCCCCAGTAGCAACCGCGCGAGAGCGAGCCCCGCCCAGTGCAAGTGGGCGGGGCTCGTCTGCATTCTCGCTCACGTGGTGGTCTCAGCCGGCGGCCGGCTGGACCAGGTTGCCGG